>NZ_JBAWSX010000025.1:0-50590 GCF_037104725.1 Bacillus bruguierae
AAAAACACCTCTACGTCAGAAGCTCCATCCTCCCTCACATTCTGGACGAGCCACTTCCGCTTTTCTAAAGAAGATAGGTGGGGGATAACTGCAGGCATGTGCTCGATTGGGCGAGCTTTCCATCAGTGGGAGATGGAAAAACTCTCCACTGATGGAAGTTTCACTTTATTAAGTGCGTTATTTTGAGATTGCAAGCTCAACTAAGCATCAGACAGACACTTCGCCTAGAAATGATTCATACACTAAAAGTATAAAGGATGTATATATTTTTAAAAATTGTTAACGCTTATAGATGTATATTGCCATTTCGTATAGAGGGGAGGAATAGTTTATTTATCGTTGGTCTAATTTTATATAGTAATGGTTAGATAGAATACGATAAATAGGCGAATATATGGGATATGTCGCAGCAAAAGAAGAAGTTTGTATTGTATGTGAACATAAAAAGGATAGTGGAATTCATTTGTATACGAGTTTCATATGTGAATCATGTGAACGAGAAATGATAGACACAAATACAAATGATCCAAAGTATATGTTTTATTTACAGCAACTGCGAAAAATACAAGTATTACCTTAGAAAAATACAAATTGAAAAAATGAGTGCAGGTCATTTTTTTCTGTATAGCAGCAACTTATATGTTGAAAAATAAAAATGGAGTTATATTGAAAAATAGGCGCAGTTGCCTATTATTTTTTTTTGTGAAAATCTCTGTATAATATAGAGAGAATGAATAGTAAGGAAGAGTGAATATGGATCAAAGAAAAATGCCCTTATATGAAGCATTAAAGACCTTTGCAAGTAAGAAACCTATATCCTTTCATGTTCCGGGGCATAAAAATGGAACAAATTTTCCACACGAAGCACAAAAGTATTTTCATGATATACTTTCTATTGATGTAACAGAACTTACTGGACTTGATGATCTTCATGGTCCATTTGAATGTATAGAAGAAGCACAGTGTTTATTAGCGGATCTATATGCAGTACAAAAAAGTCATTTTTTAATTAATGGTTCAACTGTTGGGAATTTAGCTATGTTGTTAGCGTGCTGTAATGAACATGATACAGTTCTTGTACAAAGAAACGCTCATAAATCGATTATAAATGGACTTAAATTGACTGGGGCGCGTCCTGTCTTTCTGGAGCCATGGATTGATGAAAAATCTGGTGTACCAGTTGGTGTCCCGTATGAAACGATTGAAGATGCAATTTTGCAATATCCACAAACGAAAGCTCTTATTTTAACGCATCCAAACTATTATGGTGTGGGTGTAGATTTAGAAAAGAGTATTGCATTAGCGCATAAAAATGGCATTCCTGTTTTAGTAGATGAGGCACATGGAGCGCATTTTTGTATCGGGGAGCCTTTTCCAACATCAGCGCTTGCGTATGGGGCTGATATTGTTGTTCATTCGGCACATAAAACATTACCAGCAATGACAATGGGTTCATACTTACACGTAAATAGTTCGCTTGTTGATGAAGAAAAAGTTTCTTTTTATTTAAATATGTTGCAATCTAGTAGTCCTTCTTATCCAATAATGGTTTCACTAGATATAGCTCGTTTTGTATTAGCGAAGATAAGAGAAGAGGGAGGAAAGGAGATTGCCGCGTTTACTCAGCGGTTTCGCGAGAAATTAAATCGTATTCCACAACTTGCTGTTTTAGACTATCCAATACAAGATGCATTAAAAGTAACAGTGCAAACACGCTGTAAGCTCTCTGGATATGAATTACAACGTCTATTTGAAGAGATAGGTATCTATGTTGAAATGGCAGATCCATATAATGTTTTACTTATTTTACCGCTCCAAGTAAATGAAGATTATATACAAGTGATTGATAAGATACAAGATGTACTATGCTCATACGATGTAGAAGATAGTAAGCCCCATATAAATTATCCTTATAAGGATAATTTATCTTCTTTGTCATTTACATATAAACAGTTGGAAAAATATAAGAAAAAAGTTGTGCCATTACGCGAGGCGTTAGGCATGATTGCGGCCGATATGATTATACCTTATCCACCAGGGATTCCTCTAGTCATGTATGGAGAGGAAATTACATTAGAGCATATAAATCAAATTTCTGGTTTAGAAGAGACTGGTGCACGTTTTCAAGGAAATATAAAAAATATTACTGTATACGATATATAGAGAAAGAAGGTTTTATGGATGAAGGGATTGTTTGTAACGATTGAAGGGCCAGAAGGATCAGGAAAATCTACATTAATTACAAAATTATTGCCGTACTTCGAGAAGAAGAAACAAAAAGTAGTGGCAACACGCGAACCGGGCGGGATTGTGATTTCAGAGGAAATTCGTACCATTTTACATAAAAAAGAGCATACAATGATGGAAGCACGTACAGAAGCATTATTATATGCTGCAGCACGCAGACAACATTTAGTAGAGAAGGTCATGCCAGCTTTAGAAGACAATTATATTGTAATATGTGATCGTTTTATAGATAGTTCTCTTGCTTATCAAGGATATGCAAGGGGCCTTGGCGTTGATAAGGTATTTGAAATTAATCGTTTTGCGACAGAAGATTGTATGCCGGATATTACAATCTATTTGGATATCGAACCAGGGGTTGGCTTAGCGCGCATTAAAAAAGATGGTAATAGAGAAGTGAATCGTTTAGATTTAGAAAGCATGGAATTTCATGAACGTGTTCGTGAAGGATATTTACAATTAGTAGATCGATTTGCAGATCGCATCGTCGTTGTAAATGCAGATCAACCAATGGAAGCTGTTGTAGAAGAAGTTACTCAGCTTATTGAACAAAAATTGTTATAATAGAAGAAAGTATAAAAAGTGAGGTATGGAATATGACGAAGACGTGGGAACAACTGTCTCTAATACAACCCATTGTTGTAAAAATGTTAATGAATAGTATTGCAAAAGAGCGTATATCCCACGCTTATTTGTTAGAAGGGCCAAAAGGAACAGGTAAACTAGAAACAGCTATGCAAATGGCGAAAAGCTTTCTTTGTTTACAACGAAATGGAGTAGAACCTTGCCATACATGTACGAATTGCCGACGCATTAATTCGGGCAATCATCCAAACGTATATATTGTTGCACCAGATGGTCTATCCATTAAGAAACAGCAAATTCATGAATTACAAGAAGAGTTTTCAAAAACAGGTCTAGAAGCAACTAAAAAAATATATATTATTGAGCATGCCGATAAGATGACAACAAATGCTGCAAATACGCTGCTTAAATTTTTAGAAGAACCAAGTAGTGACACAGCGGCAATTTTGTTAACTGAGCAAAGTCATCAAATTTTAAGTACTATTTTATCCCGCTGTCAAATTGTCACATTTAGACCGCTTCCGAAAAGTGCTTTGGTTAACCGTTTAGAAAGTGAAAAAATAAGTATTTCTTTAGGGAATCTTGCAGCGGAACTTACAAATAGTTTTGATGAGGCACTATCGTTTTGTAATGATGAATGGTTTGCACAAGCACGAACTTTAGTGATAAAATTATGTGAAGCCCTAGAGAAAGATGCCACGTCTCTTTTTTTTGTACAGGAGAAGTGGGTGAAGCATTTTGGAGAGAAAGAACAACTACAGCTAGGATTAGATATGTTGCTCCTTATTTATAAGGATTTATTATATGTTCAATTGGAAGAAGAAGAGCGTCTCGTTTTTCAAGACCAAAAGGAGTTATTTCAATCTTTTTCCTATTCTCAAAAGCGCATTGTATCGGCTCTTTTCAGTATATTAGAAGCAAAAAATAGAATCAACGCTAATGTAAATGCGCAGCTTGTGTTCGAGCAGTTAGTGTTGCGGTTGCAGGAGGGATGACCGTTTGTATGATGTAGTAGGTGTTCGATTTAAGAAGGCCGGAAAAGTGTATTACTTTGACCCAAATCAATTTGATATCTCAGAAAATGAATTTGCAATCGTGGAGACAGTACGGGGAATCGAATATGGGAAAGTTGTTATCACGAAGAAACAAGTCGATGAAAATGATGTTGTACTACCACTAAAGAAAGTTATTCGGATTGCAAATGAAACTGACCGTACAATTGTTGAGGAAAATAAACGTGCAGCAAAAGAAGCATATCAAGTTTGTCAGGAGAAAGTAATCGAGCATGATCTTGATATGAAGCTTGTTGACGTGGAATATACATTTGATCGTAATAAGGTTATTTTTTATTTTACGGCAGACGGTCGCATTGATTTTCGCGAGCTTGTAAAAGATTTGGCGGCTATTTTTCGGACAAGAATCGAATTAAGACAAATTGGTGTTCGTGATGAAGCAAAAATGCTAGGTGGTATTGGTCCATGTGGCCGAATGCTTTGCTGTTCTACTTTTTTAGGAGATTTTGAACCTGTATCCATAAAAATGGCAAAAGATCAAAATTTATCATTAAATCCTGCGAAAATTTCAGGATTATGTGGGCGATTGATGTGTTGTTTAAAGTATGAAAATGATGAATATGAGGCAGCAAAAGAGCAACTTCCAGATTTAGATGAGAAGATACAAACACCGAATGGTCTTGGTCGTGTAATCGGATTAAATATTTTAGAAAGATTAATTCAAGTGGAGTTAGTAGACAAGGAACGGATAGTAGAATATACGTTAGATGAATTAATGAATAAAGGGGTCGTTTCGAGTCAAACCACAGATTAATGAGGTGGGTGCTTGTGGAGAAAAAAGATATTTTTGCAGCGGTTTCCAGTATGGAAGAGCAAATTGGATATCTCTATAAACAGTTGGGAGAGTTAAAGCAGCATCTCGCAGAGCTACTTGAAGAAAACCAACATATTAAAATGGAAAATGAAAATTTGCGGAAGCGTTTTGAAGAAGTTCAGAATAAGCAGAAACAGAAGTCGAATAAGCGAAAAGAAATAAAGCCTAAAATAGATATCGGTGAAGGATATGATAATTTAGCACGCCTGTATCAAGAAGGTTTTCATATTTGCAATTTGCATTATGGAAGTGTACGTAAAGAAGGGGATTGTTTATTCTGTTTATCATTTTTAAATAAAAAATAAAATTACCTTTCCAATAAATTGGAAAGGTAATTTTTTGTACATATAATCAAAATAGAAGTAATGGACGTTAGACTGTTATGAGCGTAGCCCAGATTGTCTTAACGTTTGCTAAAATAAAGCTTGAATGAGATAAGGAAGGAAGAAAGACATGCAGTTGTATGGAGATGAACGTTTAGATTATTTACTATCAAAAGATATGAAAATTATTCAAAGTCCGTCAGTATTTAATTTTTCATTAGATGCAGTATTATTGGCAAACTTTGCGTGGGTGCCCATTCAGAAAGGAAATATATTAGATTTGTGTACTGGTAATGCAGTGATTCCTCTTTTATTAAGTTCCCGTACGAAGGGGAAGATTACGGGAGTTGAAATACAAGAGCGTATTTACAATATGGGTGTTAGAAGTGTTCAATATAATGATTTAGAGGAGAGAATACAGCTTATTCATGGCGATTTAAAGCATATGCCGGAGCAATTGGGACGACATCAATTTGATGTTGTTACATGCAATCCACCATACTTTCAAACGCCAAAACCATCTGAGCAAAATTTAAATGAACATTTAGCAATCGCTCGTCATGAAATTATGTGTACACTAGAAGATGTTGTACGTGTTAGCAGCCAACTTGTTAAGCAAGGAGGAAAAGTTGCTTTTGTACATCGACCTGGTCGTTTGCTTGATATTGTAACGCTTATGAGAAAATATAAGATTGAGCCAAAGCGCCTCCAATTTGTGTATCCAAAAGCAGGTAAAGAAGCTAATACATTATTAATTGAGGGTATTAAAGATGGGAATGCAGATTTAAAAATTTTGCCACCTCTTTTTGTATATGAAGATAATAATAAATATACGAAGGAAATGAATGAAATTTTATATGGAGCAGAATAAACATTATTTTTATGTTGTTGAATGTGCCGATGGAAGCTACTATGCAGGATATACAAACCATCTAGAGAAGCGAATTAAGGCCCATAATAGTGGAAAAGGAGCACGTTATACAAGAGCAAGACGTCCTGTTATATTAAAATATTTTGAAACTTATGAAGAAAAAAGAACTGCGATGCAGGCAGAATATCGTTTCAAGCAACTAAAACGGAAACAAAAAGATGAGTATATACAAAAAGGAGATTATTATGTGGCAGCAAAAAAGTTTTCAGATGAATGAAAGAGGAACATTATATTTAGTTCCAACTCCAATTGGAAATTTGGAAGATATGACATTTCGTGCAATTCGTATGTTAAAAGAAGCAGACTTTATTGCAGCGGAAGATACAAGGCAAACGAAAAAGCTGTGCAATTACTTTGAAATTGAAACACCAGTAATGAGTTACCATGAACATAATAAAGAAGTGAGCGGGCAAAAAATTTTAGATATGTTAGAACAAGGGAAAACGGTAGCACTTGTCAGTGATGCAGGTATGCCATGTATCTCAGATCCTGGCTATGACATTGTTGTGCAAGCAGTAGCAGAGCGGTACTCAGTTGTACCTCTTCCTGGGGCAAATGCCGCACTTACAGCGTTAATTGCATCAGGATTAGAAACAAAACACTTTTATTTCTATGGGTTTTTACAGCGTCATAAAAAAGAACGTAAAGCAGAATTAGAGAAGCTACGTTATATTCCAGATACAATGATGTTTTATGAGGCACCGCATCGATTAGGAGAAACATTAGTCTCTATGAAAGATGTATTAGGGAATAGAAACGTTGTATTATGTCGTGAGCTTACGAAGAAATTTGAAGAATTTATTCATGGTTCTTTAGAAGAAGTCATTCATTGGGCAAAGGAAAATGAAGTGCGCGGAGAATTTTGTGTTTTAGTAGAAGGTTCTACAGAAGAAGCAATTAGTGAAGAGGCATGGTGGGAATCATTAACAGTTGAAGAACATGTCGAATACTACATAAAGGAGAAAGGCCTTTCTTCTAAAGAAGCAATTAAAATTGTTACAAAGGATCGAAATATGTCGAAAAGAGACGTATATCAAGCATATCATGTTGAAAAAAAATAAAGCTTCTCTATTAGAGAAGCTTTATTTTGCTGCTGCGATAAATTGTTGTAATTCATTTAAGATTTGCTCTGCGCCTTCTGGGCTTAAAATGATTTTACCTTCAGCTAATGAAAGGTTACTATCAGAAACTTCACCAGTTACTTGGCAAGTCATGTTTGGTTTATATTTTTTTAAGATGATTTTTTCATCATCAACGTAGATTTCAAGAGCATCCTTTTCTGCAATACCTAGTGTACGACGTAATTCAATTGGAATTACAACGCGGCCTAATTCATCAACTTTACGAACGATACCAGTAGATTTCATATTTGTTTTTCCTCCTCATATTCTGCAAGTCTATTTTAATTCGCCATTTTTCGACAAAATACCCTATGAACCTATGATACCAATCATTTACATTTCCGTCAATTCTTTAATTATAAAATTTATAAAAGTTTTGTAGATTTTCGCATCTATTTATTATATATACTAAAAAATAATAGATGTATAGAGAGATTTATTTTATTCTTAGAATTTTATTACTAGTGTCGGAATATAGAAATGTATATTTTTTATTGATATGAGTAATAGATGATAAAGATATAGCACATACACTCGTCTTTATACGTAAGTTTTTGATATACTGTTTATAAATACATATGAGGTCATTTGGGAGGTTTAAAATAATGACAGAGGAAAATAAGACCTTTTACATTACAACTCCGATTTATTATCCGAGTGGAAAGCTTCACATTGGACATGCTTATACGACAGTAGCGGGAGATGCAATGGCGCGCTATAAACGTATGCAGGGATACGATGTGTACTACTTAACAGGCACTGATGAACACGGACAAAAGATTCAAAAAAAAGCAGAAGAATTAAATGTTACACCACAGGCATACGTTGACAACATCGTAGCGGGAATTAAAGAACTGTGGAGTAAAATGGATATTTCTTATGACGATTTTATTCGTACAACAGAAAACCGTCATAAAGAAGTTGTGGAAAAAATCTTTAAACAACTTGTTGATCAAGGTGATATTTATCTTGATGAATATGAAGGTTGGTATTCTGTACAAGATGAAACGTTTTATACAGAGCATCAACTTGTTGATCCAGTGATGGAGAACGGAAAAATAGTTGGCGGGAAGAGCCCAGATAGTGGCCACCAAGTAGAGCTTGTTCGTGAAGAATCCTACTTCTTTAGAATGGGGAAATATGTAGATCGACTATTAAAGTTCTATGAAGATAATCCACACTTCATTCAACCAGAATCACGTAAAAATGAAATGATTAATAATTTCATTAAACCAGGATTAGAAGATTTAGCTGTTTCTCGTACTTCTTTTGATTGGGGTGTTCGTGTACCGGGTAACCCCAAGCATGTTATTTACGTATGGGTAGATGCATTATCTAACTATATTACGGCATTAGGGTACGGAACGGAGAATGAAGAAAAGTATAAAAAATATTGGCCGGCAGATGTTCATTTAGTAGGAAAAGAAATTGTTCGTTTCCATACAATTTATTGGCCAATTATCTTAATGGCTCTTGATTTACCACTTCCGAAAAAAATATTTGCACATGGTTGGATTTTAATGAAAGACGGAAAAATGAGTAAATCAAAAGGGAATGTAGTAGATCCTGTTACGTTAATTGATCGTTATGGTTTAGATGCACTTCGTTATTATCTACTTCGTGAAGTACCATTTGGATCAGATGGTGTATTTACACCAGAAGGATTTGTTGAGCGTATTAATTTTGATCTTGCAAATGATTTAGGAAATTTATTAAATCGTACAGTAGCAATGATTGATAAATATTTTGACGGAGAAATTCCAGCCTATAAAGAAAATGTAACAGAGTTTGATGAAGCTTTAGTAACATTTGCAAAAGATACACTGCAAAAAGTAGAAGATGCAATGGAAAACATGGAGTTTTCAGTAGCACTAAGTACAATTTGGCAACTTGTTAGCCGTACTAATAAATATATCGACGAAACACAGCCATGGGTATTAGCAAAAGATGAAAGTGATTGTGAGAAACTGGCTTCTGTTATGGCACATCTTGCAGAAACACTGCGTCAAATAGCAATTCTGTTAATGCCATTCTTGACAGAAACACCAGGGAAAATCTTTGAACAAATTGGAATTACAGATGAAGAATATAAAACTTGGAATAGCCTTTCTACAATTGGCTGCATTCCAGTTGGTACAAAAGTTGTGAAAGGACAACCTGTATTTCCACGCTTAGAAGTAGAAGTAGAAGTGGAATATATTAAAGAACAAATGAAAGGATCTGCTCCAAAAGTAGAAAGAAAGAAAGAAGCGGCGCCAGAGGTAGAAGAAATTTCAATTGATGATTTCTTTAAAGTAGACTTACGCGTAGCAGAAGTACTAGATGCAGAACCTGTAAAAAAAGCAGATAAGCTGTTAAAGATCCAACTTGATTTAGGCACAGAAAAACGACAAGTTGTCTCTGGAATTGCTAAATTTTACTCTCCAGAAGAATTAAAAGGGAAGAAAGTTATCTGTGTTACAAATTTAAAACCAGTAAAATTACGTGGAGAATTATCACAAGGTATGATTTTGGCAGGCGAAGAAAATGGAAAGTTGTCATTAGCAACAGTCGATCAAAACTTACCAAGCGGTACAAAAATTAAGTAATAACGACAAAATGAGAGATGTTTCACGTGTAACATTTGTGAAGCATCTTTTTTCTCGTTGAAAATCTTTCTAAATTTCCCTTTTTTGTATCAAAATTGTAATATGGTTGTTATTGTCCTGTTAGGAAAGTAATTTTCCCCTATGATAGAATTTATTTCAAATAAAAGGAGTTCTTATTATGCTGTTTGATACACATTCACATTTAAACGCAGAGCAATTTGAAGAGGATTTACAGGAAGTAATTGCAAGAATGAAAGAAGCAGGTGTTTCTTATACAGTTGTAGTTGGTTTTGATGAAGTGACCATCAAAAAGGCAATTGAATTGGCAGAAACATATGATTTTATTTATGCAGCTGTTGGTTGGCATCCCGTTGATGCGATTGATATGACAGAAGAACATTTAAAATGGCTGGAAGAGTTAGCGGCTCATCCGAAAGTCGTTGCACTTGGTGAAATGGGCTTAGATTATCATTGGGACAAATCTCCGAAAGAAGTGCAAAAAGAAGTATTTCGTAAACAAATTAAGCTAGCAAGAAAGGTTAATTTACCAATTATTATACATAATCGGGATGCAACGCAAGACATCGTAGATATTTTGAAAGAAGAAAATGCAGCTGAAGTAGGAGGAATCATGCATTGTTTTAGTGGCAGTGTTGAAGTTGCAAAACAGTGTGTGGAGATGAATTTTCTAATTTCATTAGGCGGGCCAGTAACCTTTAAAAATGCAAAGAAACCAAAAGAAGTTGCGATGGAAATTCCAATGGAACAACTTTTAATTGAAACAGATTGTCCTTATTTAACTCCTCATCCGTTTCGTGGAAAACGAAATGAACCAAGCTATGTAAAGCTTGTTGCGGAGGAAATTGCAAAATTAAAAGGGCTATCTTATGAAGAAGTAGCGGTCAAAACAACAGAAAATGCAAAAAAACTATTCGGCATTCAATAATGAGAAGTAGAGGAGGTATTCCTCCTCTCTTTCTTCCTTCACCTATGTTTATCTTCAGATAAGTAACACTACTAGAAATAGTAGGAGAATGAGAGTTAATAATTCTGATCTAGACAGGGAGGGTACTTTATTTTGATTGCAAATGCTAAAAAGTTATTATCCAGGTTAGAAGTGAACAAAAGATTAGTAGTAAGATTTACGAGTGCATTAATTATTTCAGGATCTGTTGGGACAGTAGCTTATGCGGGAACAACAGATAAAATAACTGTTGAAGTAGATGGAAAGAAACAAGAAATTTATACACATGCGAATACTGTAAGTGAGTTGTTGCAGGAAGAGAAGATTCAAGTGGCAGCAAAAGATCATATATATCCAGCAATTTCTGCGAAAATTAAGGATGAAATGAAAGTAATTGTCGAAAAAGCGAAGCCATTTACGATTATAGTGGATGGAAAAGAGAAACAAGTACAATCAACAGCAAAAACAGTAAAAGATTTGTTAGTAGAAGAACATATTGAAATTAGTGAACATGATAAAGTATATCCTAGTTTGCATACATCGTTAGAAGGCACTCAAAAAATTATGATTCAAAAAGCATTCCCAGTTACATTATATGTTGGCGGTCAAGAACAGCAAGTATGGTCAACTTCGACTACTGTCGCTAACTTTTTGAAAGAACGACAAGTATCACTAAGCGAAATGGATAGAGTAGAACCGGCTTTACAGGAAGTGATGCAACAAAATATGAAGGTCAAAGTGGTTCGAGTAGAAAAAGTAAGCGATGTAGTGGAAGAGCCAATTCCCTTTACTGAAGTGAGACAAGAAGATTCCTCACTCCTTAAGGGAACAGAAAAAGTGATTCAAGAAGGAATAGAAGGAAAAAAGAAGAAAGTATTTGCAGTTATCAAAGAAGATGGAAATGAAGTTTCAAGAAACTTACAGAAAGAAGAAATAGTGCAAGAAGAAAAAAATCGTATTGTAGCTGTTGGCAAAAAAGAAGAAAAGCCTATTTTAGATGATGCAGAAGGTGTAGTTGCCAACGAATTTTTTGTGCAAGCAACAGCTTACTCACCGTATTGTGGTGGATGCCAAGGTGTAAGCGCGGGTGGTTATAATTATAAGGAAAATCCAAATATGAAATTAATTGCAGTAGATCCACGGATTATTCCTCTTGGAACAAAGGTATGGGTAGAAGGATATGGATATGCAGTTGCTGGTGACACGGGCGGAGCAATTAAAGGGTATCGTATTGATGTTCTTATGCCAACAGAATCACAGGTAGATGCTTGGGGAAGAAAACAAGTAAAGATTAAAGTGTTACAATAATATGGTAAGCAGAGGAACTTTTTCTCCTCTGCTTTTTAAATTGTATCAACTAGGAAAATAATAATGGAAAAGTAGGCGTTTTTTTGTTTTACTAATTAGAGATGTGAAATGAGTGTGGAGGAAGTTATGAAGATTAAAGAAATAATTGTTGTGGAAGGTAAGGATGATACGGTTGCCATTAAGCGTGCAGTGGATGCAGATACAATTGAAACGAACGGTTCGGCAATTGGAGATCATGTCATTGAACAGGTAAAATTGGCGCAACAAACACGAGGTGTTATTATTTTTACAGACCCTGATTACCCTGGAGAACGTATTCGTAAAATTATTTCTGAGAAAGTGCCAGGATGTAAACACGCATTTTTACCAAAAGAAGAAGCATTGGCAAAGCGAAAGAAGGGTGTTGGCATTGAGCATGCTTCTAACGAATCTATTAGGCGCGCTTTGGAAAGTTTACATGGAGAGATGGAAGAGTACACGAGCGAAATTCATTGGATTGACTTAGTAGAAGCGGGGCTTGTTGGTGGAGAAAAAGCAAAAAGCCGGAGAGAACGAATGGGTAAGCTATTAAAAATCGGTTATACAAATGCAAAACAGTTACATAAACGTTTGCAAATGTTTCAAATTTCAAAGCAGGATTTTGCAAAAGCGTATAAGCAAGTATTACAGGAGGAAAAGAAATGAAAGATATCGCAACGCCAAATCGTACAAAAGATATTGTTGAAAAGTATGGATTTTCATTTAAAAAGAGTTTAGGACAAAACTTTTTAATTGATACAAATGTATTAAATCGGATTGTAGATTACGCGGAGGTTGGATCTGAGAGTGGGGCAATCGAGATTGGACCTGGTATTGGAGCATTAACAGAACAACTGGCAAAACGTGCTAAGAAGGTAGTAGCGTTTGAAATTGATCAACGTCTTTTACCTATTTTAGAAGAGACATTAGCGCCTTATAATAATGTAACGGTAATTAATAAGGATATTTTAAAAGCTGATGTAAATACTGTATTTCAAGAGCAGTTTGAAGAAGGGCAAGATGTAATGGTAGTAGCGAACTTACCATACTATGTGACAACGCCAATTTTATTTAAGTTATTAGAAGAACAATTACCAGTGCGTGGTTTTGTTGTGATGATGCAAAAAGAAGTAGCAGATCGCTTAGCAGCTCGTCCAGGAACAAAAGATTATGGTTCGTTGTCAATTGCCATTCAATACTATACAGAACCAGAAACGGTGATGACGGTTCCGCGTACAGTATTTGTACCACAGCCAAATGTAGATTCAGCAGTTATTCGTTTACTAAGACGTCCAAAGCCACTTGTGGAAGTAAAAGATGAAGCATTCTTCTTCGAAGTAGTGCGTGCTAGCTTTGCACAGCGACGTAAAACATTAATGAATAATTTATCTAATAATTTAAATGGTTTTCCAAAGGATAAAATATTACTTGAACGTATATTAGCAGAAGTTGAAATTGATCCGAAACGAAGAGGCGAAACATTATCAATTGAAGAGTTTGCAAAGTTAAGCAACGCTTTATTTTTATCCCGCATTAACGGGCAATAAGACCCCCACTGATGGAAGTTTCACTTTATATAAAATGTAAAAGGTAGCTCGTTTTGAGCTACCTTTTTTGTCACCTTTTTCCTATAAGTTCATAGGCTAAAACAGAACGTAGTGAGTTATATGTCCCTACGAGTTTGGAGGTAAAAGGATGGCTGTACACGTTGGAGATTTAGTGGAGAGAAAGTCTTATAAGCGCGACCTTCTTTTTCGAGTAACAGAAATAAAAGACACGATAGCAATTTTGTTTGGGGAAGAATTTCGGCTCGTAGCAGATGCACCAATAGAAGATTTAGTTCTTGTCGATCAACGGGATTATACGAAAAGAGTGAAACAGGAACGAGAAACAATGGAAAAGACATATCGTTTATTTCAACAAGATTATGTATTAATGAGAGAGCGCCAAGAATATCAGTCAACAGGCGGCTATGCAAATGAAGTAAATTATTTTCAAATGCCAGGTAAAGTGCTCCATCTTGATGGGGATCCTTTATATTTAAGAAAATGCTTAGATCTATATACGAAAATAGGTGTGCCTGTACAGGGAATTCATTGTAAAGAAACGGAGATGCAAGACAAGGTTCTAGATTTAATTGAGCATGTTCGTCCTGATATCTTAGTGATTACCGGACATGATGCTTATACAAAATCAAAAGGAGAAATGGGCAATTTAGCCGCTTATCGTCATTCTAAGCATTTTGTACAGGCTGTACGTACAGTACGAAAAAAGTATCCTTCATTAGATCACCCTGTTATTTTTGCTGGAGCATGTCAATCGCATTTTGAAGCTCTTATTCGAGCTGGAGCAAATTTTGCAAGCTCTCCGTCCCGTATTAATATTCATGCATTAGATCCAGTATATGTTGTAGCAAAAGTGAGCTTTACTTCTTTTATGGAACGGGTTAATGTTTGGGATGTAATACGCAATACAGTAACCGGTGAGAAGGGGCTTGGTGGAATTGAAACAAAAGGAATTTTACGAACAGGATTGCCCTTTCAATATTATGAAGAGTGAGCAAGGTAAGCATTTGCCTTGCTTTTTATGTATGCGCTTTTTGAGATTTGGATAAAAAAGTATAAGAACGTACAGACTATATATGTATAACTTGTATTTTTATACTTTCCATCCCAATTACAGCGAGGTGTAGCATGATATGTCAAAACGTTTAGATGAAATTAAAAGTGCTTTGGACCATCATCTTGGTCAGAGGCTTATGCTAAAAGCCAATAGTGGAAGAAGGAAGACGATAGAACGATCTGGTGTGCTGGCAGAAACATACCGTTCGGTTTTTGTAGTTCAACTTGATCAACAAGAAGATACATTTCAGCGTGTTTCTTATAGTTATGCAGACGTATTAACAGAGACTGTTGAGCTTACGTTTTATGATGCACAAGATAATGAAATCATGTTAGGTGAACAATCTGTTTAAGGATGGGATCTGTTTGATTACATATATTTTCCGGATTTGAAGAAATTCGTAGTGTCACATACTAAATGTACCGTAGCGATAAAGGGGGACTTGCGTTGAGTAGACGAAGAGGAGTCATGTCAAATAAATTTAAAGAAGAGCTTGCAAAAGAGCTTGGATTTTATGATGTCGTGCAAAAAGAAGGATGGGGCGGAATTCGTGCGAAAGATGCTGGTAATATGGTTAAACGTGCAATTGAAATTGCAGAGCAGCAATTGATGAAACAAAACCAGTAACAGTAAGATACTTCTATGCTACGGTAGCCGAGGAGATGTTCCTCGGCTTTTTGCACGCGAAAAAGTTGTATTCGTAGTGTATAAGTAGTTTCATTCTTGATGCTTTTCGTTATAATTAGGAAAGTGTCATCGTTCTACTATAAATTTATGGTAAAATAAACGATAAAAGATTGAGTACATAGAGTAGGTGAATAGATTGAAGCTACTAGTTAAAGCACCAGCAAAAATTAATTTGTCGTTAGATGTACTAGGGAAAAGACCGGACGGTTATCATGAAGTTAAAATGATTATGACAACAATTGATTTAGCAGATCGGTTAGAACTAACAGAGTTATCTGAAGACCGGATTGAAATTGTATCTCATAACCGTTATGTCCCAGACGACCAAAGAAATTTAGCTTATCAGGCGGCAAAATTGTTAAAGGAACGCTTTCAAGTAAAAAGAGGAGTATCTATTACAATTGAAAAAACGATTCCAGTTGCAGCGGGCTTAGCAGGTGGAAGCAGCGATGCAGCTGCAGCATTAAGAGGTCTGAATCAATTATGGAATCTTGGACTTACAATTGATGAACTTGCAGAATTAGGTGCCGAGATTGGATCAGATGTATCGTTTTGTGTATATGGCGGAACTGCCATTGCAACAGGTCGTGGAGAGAAAATCGAACATATTAAGACACCTCCTTCTTGCTGGGTTATTTTGGCCAAACCACATATTGGTGTATCTACAGCTGACGTATATGGGAATTTACGATTAAATCGTGTAACACATCCAGATGTAAACCGTATGGTTGAAGTGATTCAAAATGGTGACTATGAGGGAATTTGTCATGCTGTTGGCAATGTATTAGAAGATGTAACATTTTCAATGCATCCTGAAGTTGCAAATATTAAGGCTCAGATGAAACGTTTCGGTGCAGATGCGGTTTTAATGAGTGGTAGCGGTCCAACAGTTTTTGGTTTAGTTCGTCATGATTCACGCATGCACCGTATTTATAACGGTTTAAAAGGATTTTGTGATCAAGTATACGCAGTTCGTTTATTAGGAGAACGAGAAGGTCTTGAATAAAGGCGTATAATAAGTTATGATTTGTTTAAAATATTCGTAATTTGAGGTGAGAGCATGAAAATTAGACGAAGTACAAGGTTAGTCGATATGACTTATTATTTGCTTCAAAACCCTCGTCAGTTAGTTTCTCTCACTTTTTTTGCTGAACGGTATCAATCTGCTAAATCTTCTATTAGTGAAGATTTAGTTATTATTAAACAAACGTTTGAACAACAAGGAGTCGGCACATTACAAACGGTACCAGGCGCAGCAGGAGGAGTGAAATATATCCCATATATAAGTCAGAAGGAAGCAAAGCAAATTATTAGTGAGCTTTGTAAATTATTTGAGAATCCTGATCGTATTCTTCCGGGTGGTTATTTATATATGACGGATCTTTTAAGTAATCCGCGCTACATTAATGGTGCAGGAAGACTTTTTGCTTCTGTATTTGCAAGACAGCCAATTGACGCTGTTATGACAGTTGCGACAAAAGGGATTCCTTTAGCATATGCAGTAGCCAATTATTTAAATGTCCCAGTCGTAATTGCTAGAAAAGATAATAAAGTAACAGAAGGCCCAACAGTAAGTATTAATTATGTGTCAGGTTCTTCTAAGCGTATTCAAACGATGACATTAGCAAAGCGTAGTCTTCCAGAAGGTGCGAATGTATTAATCATTGATGATTTTATGAAGGCTGGCGGAACAGTGCAAGGTATGATGAGTATGCTTGAGGAATTTAATGCAAATGTTGTTGGCATTGGTGTTTTAGTGGAATCAAGTGATATTGAGGAAAGACTTGTAGATAACTTTGTTTCGTTAATTCGCTTGTCTGAAGTAGATGTGAGAGAAAAGACGATTCAAGTGGAAAAAGGAAATTATTCTTTAAGTCCATTTGCTGATATGATTGTAGAAGTTGAATAAGATAAACAATCTTCTTCATAGATTGTTTTAAAGAAGATACTGTTCGTCAGAGCGGGGGAAAAGATAAAGCAACTGCTTTATCTTTTTTTATACTGATTGATAATAAGCTTTTACCAGTTGGGTACTTTGTCATATTATTTACGGGCAGTAAGTTTTAGCAGGTGGTAAGCTCCCAACTTGGAGGCTTACCACCTGCTAAAACAATAGGTTTCTTGTTAGGGGAAGCTTGTAAAAGCAGGATAAAAATATAAAAGGGTGAGAAACGATGAAAGTAGTTCAAACAAATGAAGCGCCGCAGGTGATTGGTCCATATTCACAAGGTATGATTGTAAATAATATGTTTTACAGTTCTGGACAAATTCCTTTAACAGTAAATGGTGAACTTGTGACTGGGGATGTAAAGGAACAAACAGAGCAAGTGTTTCAAAATTTAAAGGCAGTATTAATAGAAGCGGGAGCATCGTTTGAGACAGTGGTAAAAACAACTGTATTTTTAAAAGATATGAATGATTTTGATGCGGTAAATGAAGTATATAGTACATATTTTTCTACAAATAAACCAGCACGTTCTTGTGTACAAGTAGTGAAATTACCGAAAGATGTATCTGTTGAAATTGAAGTTATCGCCCTTGTAAAATAAGGAATTGTAAGCGATAACTTATATTTATTTATATATTTCACTTATATAAAAATTTTTATCTTAAAAATTTTTGAAAAATTGAAGGAAAAATAGAACATTTGTGGAATTTATAGAAATATATCGCTTATTTAGAAAAAGGGTGGTGAACACAAGATGGAAGTGACTGACGTAAGATTACGCCGCGTAAACACAGAAGGCCGCATGCGAGCGATTGCTTCTATTACACTAGACCATGAATTTGTTGTTCATGATATTCGTGTAATTGATGGCAATAATGGATTATTTGTAGCAATGCCAAGTAAACGTACTCCAGATGGAGAGTTCCGTGATATTGCTCATCCAATTAATTCTAATACTCGTTCTAAGATTCAAGATGCGGTTTTAACTGAGTATCACCGTTTAGGCGAGTTAGAAGAAGTTGAGTTTGAAGAAGCTGGAGCTTCGTAAAATTCGAATAAGAAGGGCTCTAAAAGAAGAGCTCTATAATTTTGGCAAACTCCTGTAAGCATTTACAGGAGTTTGTTGTTGTTTTCATATATTATATAAATCGATTTTGATTTTTTAGCATATAAGTCGTTGCTATGCAGAAACAACTAATCTGCATTTCCTCTTTACCTTTGTTTTCACACTTGCATATGGCAAGGTATTCTCCTTGAAAAAGAAAGTGATTTTTATATCATTTTTTCAATTTGCCCCTATAATAGTTGCCTCAATTTTTTATGAAAAGAGAATAGTATAGCTTATTTCATAAAAAGATATGAAATACTAAAACATTGTATAAAAGTTATGGTAAAATTTAATAGTTATAAGGTGTTTCTTGAAATATATAGTTATTTAGGATAATATCTTTAATGGATAAATAGGTTGCGATGGAGGGTCTATATGTCAAAAAGATTTGCAGTGATTCTTGCTGCAGGGAAAGGCACACGTATGAAGTCAAGTTTATACAAAGTGCTACATCCTGTATGCGGGAAACCGATGGTACAGCATGTAGTTGATCAAGTCTCTCAGCTAGAAGTGCAGAAACTTGTTACGGTTGTTGGACACGGCGCTGAAAAGGTACAAGATCAATTAGGAAGTGCAAGTGAATTTGCATTGCAAACAGAGCAGCTAGGAACAGCGCATGCCGTTATGCAAGCAGCTGATGCACTGGGGAACGAGGAAGGAACAACATTAGTAATTTGTGGTGATACACCTCTTATTACAGCAGAAACAATGGAAGCTTTATTAAAGCAGCATGAAGAAGCAGGTGCAAAGGCAACGGTATTAACAGCCTATATAGAAGAGCCTGCTGGTTATGGTCGGATTGTTCGTAATGAAAATGGTCATGTTGAAAAAATTGTTGAACATAAAGATGCAAATGAAGTAGAGCGAGCTATTAAAGAAATTAATACAGGTACGTATTGTTTTGATAATAAAGCGCTATTTGCTTCCCTTTCTAAAGTTTCCAATGAAAATGTGCAGGGAGAATATTACCTTCCAGATGTAATTGAGATTTTGAAAAATGAAGGTCATATTGTATCTGCCTATCAAACAGAGCATTTTGATGAAACATTAGGAGTTAACGACAGGGTCGCTCTATCGCAAGCGGAAGACATTATGAAAAAACGTATTAACCGTAAACACATGGTAAATGGTGTTACGATTATTGATCCGAACAACACGTATATTTCTGGTGATGCAAAAATTGGTAATGATACGGTTATTTATCCGGGAACAATTATTGAAGGTTATACTGTTATTGGATCAAATTGTGAAGTTGGACCACATACAGTCATACGTGATAGTGAAGTGGGCGATAATACAACAATTCGTCAGTCTACTGTTCATGATAGTAAGATTGGTATTGATGTTGCAATTGGACCGTTCGCTCATATCCGTCCGCAATCTGTTATTGGTAATGAAGTTCGTGTTGGAAACTTCGTTGAAATTAAAAAGACTGTTTTCGGGAATAGAAGTAAAGCTTCTCACTTAAGCTATATTGGTGATGCAGAGGTGGGAGAAGATGTAAATCTTGGCTGTGGTTCTATTACAGTAAACTACGATGGCAAGAATAAATTTAAAACTGTGATTGGCGATGGTGTGTTTATTGGTTGTAACTCAAACCTTGTTGCTCCTGTAACAGTTCGAGATGGTGCTTATGTTGCGGCAGGTTCTACAATTACAGAAGATGTGCCAGCAAAAGCATTATCAATTGCACGTGCACGTCAAACAAACAAAGAAGATTATGTTGATCAATTGCTGAATAAGAAAAATTCATAATGTGGAGGGTTAATCTAGATGTCGACTCAATATCTAAATTCTAATTTGAAAGTATTTTCTTTAAACTCTAATAAGGCACTTGCTGAGCAAATTGCAAAGCACATTGGAGTAGAATTAGGAAAATGTTCTGTTGCACGCTTTAGTGATGGAGAAATTCAAATTAACATTGAAGAAAGTATTCGTGGTTGCGATGTATTTGTCATCCAATCTACGAGCTTCCCAGTAAATGAGCATATTATGGAATTGCTTATTATGATCGATGCATTAAAACGTGCATCTGCGAAAACAATTAAC
Source organism: Bacillus bruguierae (assembly GCF_037104725.1). NCBI lineage: Bacteria > Bacillati > Bacillota > Bacilli > Caryophanales > Bacillaceae > Bacillus > Bacillus bruguierae. Next base: position 20,384 of record NZ_JBAWSX010000025.1, read on the forward strand.
ATTGTTATTCCTTACTATGGTTATGCACGTCAAGATCGTAAAGCGCGCTCTCGTGAGCCGATTACAGCGAAACTTTTTGCAAACTTACTGGAAACAGCGGGTGCTACTCGTGTAATTACTCTAGATTTACATGCTCCACAAATTCAAGGATTCTTCGATATTCCAATCGACCATTTAATGGGTGTACCTATTCTTTCTGATTGCTTTGAGAAGAAAGGTCTTAAGGATATTGTAATCGTATCTCCTGACCATGGTGGTGTAACACGTGCTCGAAAAATGGCAGATCGCTTAAAAGCGCCAATCGCCATTATCGATAAACGCCGTCCGCGTCCAAACGTAGCGGAAGTAATGAATATCGTAGGTAATATCGAAGGTAAAACAGCAATTTTAATTGATGACATCATTGATACAGCTGGTACAATTACATTGGCAGCAAACGCTCTTATAGAGAACGGTGCTTCTGAAGTATATGCTTGCTGTACACACCCAGTTTTATCTGGTCCAGCAATTGAACGTATTCAAAATTCAAACATTAAAGAGTTAGTTGTAACAAACTCTATCGTATTACCAGAAGAAAAGAAAATTGATAAAGTACAAGAACTTTCTGTTGCTCCGTTAATTGGTGAAGCAATTATTCGTGTTTACGAAGAAGAATCTGTAAGTGTACTATTCAATTAATTGGATAGAATGAGACGTAACCAGTGTTGGTTACGTCTTTTCGTATCGAAAAAAGAAAGTGGTGTTACAAATGAAATTAATAGTAGGACTTGGTAACCCAGGGAGAGAATATGAATTAACAAGGCATAACATTGGGTTCATGGCAATAGATGAATTATCTAAACGTTGGAATATCCCATTAAATGAGCAGAAATTTAAGGGATTATTCGGTGCGGGTTTTGTAAATGGAGAGAAAGTTATTTTATTAAAGCCACTTACATATATGAATTTATCTGGAGAAAGTATTCGTCCACTTATGGATTACTATAAAATTGATATTGAAGACTTTGTAGTGATGTATGATGATTTAGATATTCCAGTTGGAAAATTACGTCTTCGCATGAAAGGTAGTGCGGGTGGCCATAACGGTGTAAAATCAACGATTGCACATTTAGGAACACAGGAATTTCAACGCATTCGTATGGGAATTGATCGTCCTAAAAATGGGATGAAAGTAGTCGATTATGTATTAGGACGTTTTATGGCAGATGAGATGCCAGAGGTAGAACGAGCAATTGAAAAAAGTGCAAGTGCATGTGAAGAATGGTTGAAAACTCCATTTTTACAAGTTATGAATACTTTCAATAATTAATATTTCAAAAATGGAATATTTTTTAATATTTATATCCATAATAGTAATAACTGTACCGCTAGGAGGAAATTATGGACGGACATTATTACTGCAGACATTGTGGGTATAGGATAGGTAGTATTACAGCGGAGAAGGTATACGGCTTTGTGCTAGGTCAACTAACAGAGCAGGAGCGATTAGAAATGATTCATTTTGATGAAAACGGAAATATATATATAAAAACAATTTGTGAATCGTGTCAAAAAACGCTCGCATCCTATCCGGAGTATTATGAATATGAACTGTTCTTACAGTGAAAATGAACTAACTATCAGAGTATGTTTTTCTTACCAATAGTTAGTTGAACACATTGTCCCTTTATAATAGGGGAGAACTTCCGCCCTTCTCTTTTCTAAATATGAAGATGAGAGGCTTACAGCTATGAGGGATAGGATGTAATGCTTCGCTTTGGCTTGTCCAAAGCATTTTTCTGTTTTCTTTTTCCGAAATATTTGCATAAAATATAGTAGCTTGCTCTTTATGTTGAGAGGAGTTTTGAAAAATGATAGGTTTACTAGAGCAATTTCACGAAAATAAAGAAATACGATCAATTATAGATGGATTAGAAGAAGGTTTAAAAGAACAGCTTATCTCAGGCATGGCAACCTCTTCTCGTTCATTATTAATGGCTAGTTTATATAAAAAAACAAAGCAGTCACAGCTTGTTATCACACATAATTTATATCAAGCGCAAAAAGTATATGAGGATTTGGTTTCATTAATTGGAGAGCAGGATGTTTGGTTATATCCTGTAAATGAATCTATTGCATCAGAAATCGGTGTTGCGAGCCCAGAATTGAAGGCGCAGCGCATTGAGGTGCTGAATCGCTTAGCGGCTGGAGAAAGTGGAATTATTGTGGCTCCTGTTGCTGGTTTGCGCCGATTTCTACCAAGAAAAGAGATGTGGAAGAAACAGCAAATTGAATTAAAAATGGGACAAGAAATCGATCTTGATGAACTGTTTCACGTGTTAACGACTATGGGATATGAACGTAAATCTATGGTAGAAGCTCCTGGAGAATTTAGTGTTCGCGGTGGAATATTAGACATTTATCCATTAACGGAAGAATTACCAATTCGTATTGAATTTTTTGATACCGAAGTAGATTCCATCCGTTCCTTTACTGTAGAAGAACAGCGCTCACAGGAGAAGATGGATAAAATATCATTTGGTCCAGCTACAGAATTTGTATTTTCTAAAGAAGAACTAGCATTTGGAATTCAGAAGTTAGAATCAAGTTTAGCTAATACAATAAAAAAAGTATCTGATGAGAAGCTAAAAACAATAATATTAGAAACTGTTACATATGAGTTAGAATTATTGAAAAATGGACAGACCATTGAGCAGATGTTTAAATATTTATCTTTATTTTATAATGAACCTGCTAGTCTAATAGAATATTTACCGGAAAATGGTGTTGTTATTCTAGATGAGGTCTCTCGAATTCAGGAAACAGCAGAGCATTTAGAAACAGAGGAAGCAGAATGGTATATATCGCTTCTTGGAGAAGGTGCAATTGTTCAAGATTTAACTTTTTCTCATAATTTTGCACAATTTTTGAACCATAAAAAACGAAAATTCTTGTACTTAACTTTGTTTTTACGCCACATTCCGCATACACAGCCGCAAAACATTGTGAATTTGACATGTAAAACGATGCAAGACTTTCACGGTCAAATGAATTTGTTAAAAACAGAAATTGATAGATGGACGAAAAGTCGTTTTACAACGGTTGTATTAGGTGCAAATGAAGAACGAACAAAGAAATTGCAGCACATTTTAAATGATTATGATATTGAAGCAGATATTATTGAAGGAACAGAGGTATTGCTCCCAGGCCGTATTCAAGTTATGGTGGGTGACTTACATGCAGGTTTTGAAATGCCGATGCAAAAGCTTGCGATTATTACCGAAAAAGAATTATTTAATAAAAAGGTAAAAAAATCACAGCGTAAGCAAAAACTTTCGAATGCAGAGAGAATTAAAAGTTACTCTGAATTAAAAGTTGGTGATTATGTTGTTCACGTAAATCACGGTATCGGTAAATTTTTAGGAATTGAAACATTAGAAATTAATGGTGTCCATAAAGATTATTTGCATATCAAATATCAAGGAAATGATAAGTTATACGTTCCAATTGAACAAATTGACCAGGTGCAAAAGTATGTAGGATCTGAAGGGAAAGATCCGAAAATTTATAAGCTTGGCGGAAATGATTGGAAGAAAGTTAAGACAAAGGTAGAAAAATCTGTTCAAGATATTGCGGATGATTTAATTAAGCTGTATGCAGAGCGCGAAGCATCAAAAGGATACGCGTTTACTCCGGATACTTCTGAGCAACAGGAATTTGAATCATCATTCCCTTATCAAGAAACGGAAGATCAGTTACGCTCAATTGCAGAAATTAAGAAGGATATGGAGCGCGGTCGTCCGATGGATCGTTTGCTTTGCGGTGACGTTGGATATGGAAAAACTGAAGTAGCAATTCGTGCTGCTTTTAAAGCGATTATGGATGAAAAACAAGTTGCGATTTTAGTACCGACGACAATTTTAGCGCAACAGCATTATGAAACAATTCGAGAACGCTTCCAAGATTATCCAATTAATATTGGGTTATTAAGTCGCTTTCGTACGAGAAAACAGCAGAATGAAACAATTAAAGGATTAAAAGATGGCACTGTTGATATTGTTATCGGTACACATCGTCTTCTGTCAAAGGATGTTATATATAAAGATTTAGGATTACTTATTATTGATGAAGAGCAGCGCTTTGGTGTAACACATAAAGAAAAAATTAAGCAATTAAAGGCTAATATTGATGTACTAACATTAACAGCGACACCAATTCCGCGTACGCTTCATATGTCTATGTTAGGTGTTCGTGATTTATCTGTTATTGAAACGCCGCCAGAAAATCGTTTTCCGGTACAAACGTATGTTGTAGAATATAATCCAGCGTTAATAAGAGAGGCAATTGAACGTGAACTTGCAAGAGGTGGGCAAGTATATTTCTTATACAATCGCGTTGAAGATATTGAGCGAAAAGTAGATGAAATTTCAATGCTTGTTCCTGATGCACGTGTAACTTTTGCGCATGGAAAGATGAATGAGAGTGAATTAGAATCTGTTATGCTTGCTTTCTTAGAGGGTCAACACGATGTACTTGTAAGTACAACGATTATTGAAACAGGCGTTGATATTCCGAACGTAAATACATTAATTGTATTCGATGCAGATCGTATGGGATTATCGCAGTTGTATCAGTTACGGGGCCGGGTAGGGCGTTCTAATCGTGTTGCCTATGCATATTTTACGTATAAGCGTGATAAAGTGTTATCTGAGGTGGCAGAAAAACGGTTGCAGGCTATTAAAGAATTTACAGAGCTAGGATCTGGATTTAAAATTGCTATGCGTGATTTATCTATCCGCGGGGCCGGGAATCTACTAGGTGCAGAGCAGCATGGCTTTATTGATTCCGTTGGTTTTGATTTATATTCACAAATGTTAAAAGATGCAATTGAACAGCGGATAGGTACGGGTGCAGAAGAGCAAGTAATTGATGTTGAGATTGATCTAGAAGTAGATGCATATTTACCAGATGCGTATATTTCCGATAGCAAACAAAAAATTATGATGTATAAGCAATTTAGGGGCGTTTCTACTATTGAGGATATTGAAGAATTACAAGAAGAGATGATTGATCGCTTCGGTGACTATCCACAAGAAGTTGGATATTTATTACAAATTGCGAATATTAAAGCGCTAGCGATGCAAGAGGGAATCGAATTGATTAAGCAAATGAAACAAGAAGTGACACTGCTATTTTCAGAAAAGGCTAGTCAAAATATTGATGGTGGAAAATTATTTATGCTTGGTAGCAGTTTTGGGCGTATGATTGGCCTTGGTATGGAAGGTTCCCGTTTGAAAATTGTGATGAATGTGCGTGAAATAGAAGTAGCGAAATGGCTTACAATCGCTGAAAATTTATTAAAAGGTTTAAAAGACGTGAAAAAAGAAGAGATAAATGCTTAAATAAGAATAAAAAATACAATTCGGCGTGTATAGAAGAACTAATGTGTAAAATACTATGCTTAATAGTTGGTGGTTTTTACATGAACAGGTAAAAGCACCACTTTTATCATCAGTAGAAAGTGAGGCAGCATTAGAATGAAAGCAACTGGAATTGTACGTCGAATTGATGATTTAGGAAGGGTTGTTATCCCGAAAGAAATTCGCAGAACTCTCCGTATTCGGGAAGGTGACCCGTTAGAAATTTTTGTTGATCGCGATGGAGAAGTTATTTTAAAGAAATATTCTCCAATTAGTGAATTAGGTGATTTTGCTAAGGAATATGCAGATGCTCTATATGATAGTTTAGGACATAACGTACTTGTTTGTGACCGCGATTCAATTATCGCTGTCGCTGGCGTGTCAAAAAAAGAATACTTAAATAAAAGCGTTGGGGATTTAGTTGAGAAAGCAATGGAAGAACGCAAATCAGTTGTCATGACAGATGAAAGTGAAATTTCTATTATCGATGGAGTGGCTGAAAAGGTACAATCTTATACAATCGGTCCAATTATTGCAAATGGCGATCCGATTGGAGCTGTTATTATTTTTTCAAAAGAAGGAATCATTAGTGATGTAGAACATAAAGCCGTGGAAACAGCAGCAAGCTTCCTAGCAAAACAAATGGAACAATAAAGCTTAGCTAACCATCAGTGAGTGTTTTTTTTCACTGATGGTTAACTGATCCCACCTGTGTTTCTACGGGCGGTTAAGCTTCGTGATACACCGCAATGTACCGTGGAATTATATATCTATGTAAAGGTAGCATTTTGCTACCTTTTTTATATGATCACATTGAAAGTCGAAAGCTGTTTTTTTCTTTGTGATATAATACGTAGGATGAGTATAGAAAAAAAGGGAGATTGCATGGTTATGGAGACGAAGAAGTACCACGCTTTTTGGCGCGGAGCAATTATATTAACAATTGCGAGCTTTGTTACAAAAGTATTAAGCGCCTTTTACCGTATTCCATATCAAAATATAGCTGGTGATATTGGTTTTTATATTTATCAGCAAATTTACCCGTTTTACGGGTTTTGTTTAATTTTAGCGACATATGGTTTTCCAATCATTATTTCAAAAATGATTGCAGAACGTTTAGAGCGAGGAGAACGGAAAGAAGCAGAGGCCATTATATGTATTTCTTTTTGGTTTTTATTAGCTATTGGGATCATAGGATGTAGTGTATTATTTTTCGGTGCACATACAATTGCATCTTTAATGGGGGATGCTAATTTAGAAAAGCTAATTTGTGTTATTGCATTTTCTTTTTTATTAATGCCATTTCTTTCGGTAGCACGAGGTTATTTTCAAGGGTTTGGAAATATGATACCAACAGCTGTATCACAGGTAATAGAACAAACGATTCGCGTATCCATTATCGTATTCTTGTCATTATTCCTTATAAAAAAAGGGGTTGATTTATATACGGTGGGAGCAGGTGCTATGTTTGGCTCTATAGCAGGTGGTTTTATTGGTGTGATTGTATTGCTGTTTTATTTGCGAAAGGACTTTTGTTCTATTTTTCTGCAAAGCTTGAAAGGTATTTCAAATAAAAAGACCATTATTCGTACGTTGTTTTGGCAAGGGATTGCGATTTGTGTTAGTAACTTAGTGTTAATTTTTATACAAATGGCAGATTCTATTTCACTTTATAGCTTACTTGTTCAGAATGGAGAACCGGTAGAAATAGCAAAGATGTTAAAGGGTGTATATGATCGCAGTATTCCTCTTATGCAGCTTGGGACGGTCGTGACAACATCGTTTTCACTTTCTTTAATCCCAATGATTACAGCTGCAAAAGAGAGAGGAGATCAAGTGTTCATTCGCGAAAAAATACAGCTAGCAATTAAAATTACATTTGTAATTGGACTTGCTGCATCACTAGGACTCGCGAGTATCATTCGTCCAACAAATATTATGCTATTTGCAAATGGCAACGGCTCTGTTGTGCTGGGAATTTTAGCTGTTTCTATTCTGTTTAGTTCATTAGCAATTACAACTGCATCTATTTTGCAAGGGTTAGGACAAACCGTAAAACCAGCCTTGTTTGTTGTAATTGGCGCATGTGTGAAATTGTTACTAAATTATATGTTTGTTCCGTATTTTGGTGTAATTGGTGCAGCTGTTGCAACTGTGATTGCGTTGTTGTGTATTGCTATATTGAATAGTGTATTACTGATTCAAGTTGTTAATGAGCCACTTATACAGAAAAAACCCATTGTAGGTGTAACAATCGGAGCATTAAGTATGGTGTTAGTGCTTGCTGGATTTATGTATATGTTTGAGAGGTTTGGATTACAAGCTAACGAGGCGCATAGAGGATTGGCCGCGATTCAAGCGTTACTGTGTGTCGGTGTTGGTGGTTTACTATACGTATTTTTAATTTTAAAGCTACAAGTATTTACAGCGCAGGAACTTGGGGCGGTTATGAAACATGAAAAAGTACAAACTTCGCTGAAGAAGAGTGGATAGAGGTGGGCATTATGAAAAGAACAATTACGATTGTAGGATTAGGAGCTGGTGAATTAGATCAGCTTACAATGGGTGTATATCGAAAAGTGAAAGAAGCAGCACATATGTATGTTCGAACAAAAGAGCACCCAGTTATAGAAGAACTCGAGAAAGAAGGTGTATTATACACATCTTTTGATGCTATATATGAAGCATATGATACATTTGAAGAAGTGTATGAAACAATTTCTAATACATTGATTCAAAAAGCTAAGGAGACAGATATTTTATATGCAGTTCCGGGTCATCCGCTCGTGGCAGAACGTACTGTACAACTTTTACTACAAAAAGGAGAAAAAGAGAATATTGTTGTGCGCGTCGAGGGTGGGCAAAGCTTTTTAGACCCAATGTTTGCAAGTTTGAAAATTGATCCAATTGAAGGATTTCAATTGATTGATGCGACGTCATTTGAAAGAGGACAATTAGAGCTTCGTCAGCACTTGATTTTCTGCCAAGTGTATGATTCATTTATTGCATCTGAGGTCAAACTAACATTAATGGAAATGCTTCCGGATGATTATGAAATATATATTGTGACTGCGGCTGGAACATCATTTGAACAAGTGAAGAAAGTGCCGCTCTATTTATTAGATCATGAGGCAGAGCTTAATAATTTAACGAGTGTGTATGTGCCGCCAGTGTTAAATCGACAATCATTATATCAAGAATTTGATGTATTACGCGGTATTATCGCAGAACTACGCGGACCAAACGGATGCCCGTGGGATAAAAAACAAACGCACCAAACGTTAAAGAAATATTTAATTGAAGAAGCATATGAAGTATTAGAGGCTATCGATGAGGAGGATGACGATCACCTTATTGAAGAACTTGGTGATGTGCTCTTGCAAGTTATGCTTCATGCACAAATTGGTGAAGATGAAGGTTGGTTCTCGATTGACGATGTCATTCACACGTTGTCTGAAAAAATGGTACGCCGTCATCCTCACGTATTCGGAGATGTTAGTGTAGAGACCGCTGATGATGTTGTTACGAATTGGGAAGAAATTAAGAAACAAGAAAAAGGAAATATAAAAGAGTCTATCTTATCAGGTATTCCGAAGAGTTTACCACAGTTAATGCGTGCTTATGAAATTCAAAAAGAGGCAGCGAAGGTTGGATTTGATTGGGATAATGTCAAGCCAATGATGGAAAAAGTAGATGAGGAATGGGAAGAGTTTCAACGTGAAGTGATAGCTATGGATGAAGAGAAAATGTTGGCGGAATTTGGTGATTTGGTATTTGCATTTGTAAATATTGCTCGCTATTATAAAATCAATCCAGAAGAAGCGCTTCATAAGACAAATGAAAAATTTATGAGCCGTTTTTTATATATGGAAGCAAGGGTTGCTAGTATAGAGAAGGAAATGAAAGATCTTTCTTTAAAAGAGCTCGATGCATTATGGGAAGAAGCAAAGCGAATAGAGAATGAATAAGGGGGAGTCGTTATGCGTTTAGATAAATTTTTAAAAGTTTCTCGTCTTATCAAAAGAAGAACACTAGCAAAAGAAGTTGCAGATCAAGGTCGAATTATGATTAATGGTCAAGCTGCGAAAGCAAGCTCGACTGTAAAGGTAGAAGATGAATTAACGATTCGTTTTGGTCAAAAAGTTGTTACGGTAAAAATTAATGAATTAAAAGAAACGACAAAAAAAGAAGATGCTGCAAACTTATATACTGTTGTTCGTGAAGAGAAAGTTGAAGTAAAAGCGGAAGATAGCTTGTTCTAAATAATTTTGTCCCCTCATACATTGATACTAGTATAAAGTTATGGGGGGATGGACGTGAACAAAGGATATTCAATGTCGTCTTCTAATCAACAAAATGTTACTGTAGAACATGATATCGTAATGAAAGGAAGACGTGTTCTTGATATTACAGGAGTCAAGCAAGTAGAAAGTTTTGATAGTGAAGAATTTTTGTTAGAAACAGTTATGGGCTTTTTAACGATACGCGGTCAAAATCTACAAATGAAAAACCTTGATGTTGAAAAAGGGCTTGTGTCCATTAAAGGGAAAATATATGAGATGGCTTACATTGACGAGCATCAAGGGGAGAAAGCTAAAGGATTCTTTAGCAAGTTGTTTAAATGAGCTTAACGGTTCAATTATATACAATGCTTTCAATGATTGGGATGGGCGCTTCGCTTGGAGCAGCTTTAGATACATATCACCGTTTTTTGAAGCGCGGGGAGCGAAAGCGTTGGCTCGTATTTATTTATGATATTTTATTTTGGATTGGCCAAGCTCTCGCTGTGTTCTATGTATTGTTACTTGTAAATGAAGCAGAGTTACGTATGTATGTATTTTTAGCATTACTTTGTGGTTTTGCAGCATATCAAAGTTTGTTAAAGTCATTGTACATGAAAGTATTAAACCTTTTAATTTACATTTTTGTTCAAACATTTTATTTTTGTGTTCGTGTTGTCCAATTATTTATTGTTAAGCCAATTACGATTTTGATTCATTTAATTATAGCATTTGTGCTATTTTTATTTCGTCTTTTAATTGGAATTGGAACCGGTTTATGGAAAGTTATTATAGCAATATTACGTTTAGTATGGAAAATTACTTTCATCCCTGTTCGATTTGTTTGCCTTGTTATATGGAAACCTCTCCCTAATCATGTTAAAATTTTTATAAAGAGACAAGCAGGACTTTTGAAATATTTCAAGAAAATGAAGAAGCATATATTCCTAATTTGGGAACTTATAAAAAAGAAGTTAGGGGGACCTCGGAAATGAGGGAACTGAAGCAAAGGTATGTACTAGAACAGAATCCAAAGTCTGTTAAAGAACATATAATACAATCGAACGGAAGCAGAAGACGCATTTATCGTCGATTAGCTTTATTTTTTGCTTTTGCTTTTATAGTTATTGTAAGTCTCAGTGTGACGTTCTATAAACAAAATAGTACGATTAACGCTAAAGAAGCAAAAGTAAAAGAACTGGAAAAAGAAACAAATGTGCTAACGACGAAAGGAAAGCAGTTGAAAGATGAAATCCAAAAATTACATGATGAGAATTATGTTTTAGAGATTGCTAGAAGAGATTATTACTTTTCAAAGCCCGAGGAGATAATTTTTCCCATTTCTAAGTAGTAGGTGTTGTATTGACACTATATTTTAAGATTATATATAATGAAGTAAAATTTGACTTTTTAACCACTAAGGAGGAGCGTTTTTTTTATGTCAATTGAGGTAGGCAGCAAGTTACAAGGTAAAGTAACAGGTATTACGAATTTTGGGGCTTTTGTAGAGCTGCCAGAAGGATTAACTGGTCTTGTTCATATTAGTGAAGTTGCAGATAATTATGTGAAAGATATTAATGATCACTTAAAAGTAGGCGATCAAGTAGAAGTAAAAGTTATTAATGTTGAGAAAGACGGCAAAATTGGTTTATCTATTAAAAAAGCGAAAGAACGTGAAAAAACAGAAGGTGAACAACGTGATAATCAACGCGCTGGACGTCCTGGGCGTAATCGCTCTTTTAACAGAGACAATCGCGGTGGCGGTGACAACCGTAACCAAAAAGAAACATTTGAGCAAAAGATGGCTCGCTTTTTAAAAGACAGTGAAGATCGTTTAACTTCTTTAAAGCGTAATACGGAGTCAAAACGTGGCGGCCGTGGCGCTCGTCGCGGGTAAAACTTGCTGTTTATTTTAAAATAAAGAGAAGCACCCAGAGTGTTCACTCAGGGTGCTTTTTTTATGGCGAAAACAGCATATAGAAAAAACAATAAAAAATATTTAAAAACATGTTGACTTTGAATGCTATTTAAGATAATATACTAATTGTCCGTTAAATACGACATGGCGGTGTAGCTCAGCTGGCTAGAGCGTACGGTTCATACCCGTGAGGTCGGGGGTTCGATCCCCTCCGCCGCTATATATTTTAACGGCCCGTTGGTCAAGTGGTTAAGACACCGCCCTTTCACGGCGGTAACACGGGTTCGAATCCCGTACGGGTCATCATTGGAAAAGATCATGCATAATTTGCATGATCTTTTTTTGTTCCATTATTTGTGGGCAGTTATCCCAATTGATGAAAAAATGAGGGAAGTTTCACTTTATGTTAAGGATTTGTAAAGTTATGCGCTTCTTCTACAAAAACAACTAATATTTTTTGAATATTCAATAATCAGTTAAGGGATTTACGTGTAACTCTGTATATATATGATGTTATTTTGTATAAAAAGTCGAACAATTATTGTGCTGCCAACTGTTATTTTGACAAAAACTCCGCGAAGTACATTTTATAATTACAAGTAATAAAATGTGCAGGTGGTGTTCAAAATATGCCAAGAGCAGGAAGGAATACTGTCAATCCAAATTCTGGTGCGCTTGCTATAGGTTGTGGGCAAATGACAGCTGAAAAGTGGACAAGCAAATTGAGGATGAAATTGGAACAAATTTTCTTTCGTTGGGGATTTGTGGTTGCGTTAGTTGGTTTTCTTTTAGGACGAGCATATATTTTAACGAACATTTTACCGTTTGCTTTGCCGTTTTTCGCTGCTGTATATGTGATGAAACGTGATAAAATGGCTCTTGCGTTCCTCGCTTTAATGGCAGGCGCGTTTTCGGTTTCATTAGAAAATCTATTCTTTGCCTTTGCATCTATATTTACATTCTTCATCTATAATATTTTCTTTAGTCGTTTTACAAATAAGACGATTGGGCTTGTCCCGTTCCAAGTATTTATTTCTGCATTAACAGCCCATCTTATCGTTGTTTATTTTGCACAAGAAACCATTGGTATGTATGATTTGCTTGTTAGTACAATTGAAGCAGGGTTAAGCTTCGTATTAACAATGATTTTCTTGCAAAGTGCCCCTCTTTTAATGGAACGAAAAGGAAAACAACAATCATTAGAAACAGAAGAAATTGTTTGCTTAATTATATTGCTAGCATCTGTATTAACGGGTACAACAGATTGGTTTGTTTATGATTTATCAGTTCAGCATATTTTTACGAGATATTTAGTATTAATATTCGCGTTTGTGGCAGGAGCGGCAACAGGTTCTACTGTGGGTGTTGTAACGGGTCTAATTTTAAGTTTAGCAAATGTAGCGAGTTTATATCAATTAAGTTTACTGGCGTTTTCTGGATTGTTAGGCGGCTTACTAAAAGAAGGGAAACGGATAGGGGTAAGTTTAGGTTTATTAATTGGAACAAGTTTAATTACATTATACGTAGATAAACAAACAAGTATTGTAATGACGCTATTAGAGTCGGTAGTGGCGATTACATTGTTTTTATTAACACCTAAGTTCATCGTTGAACGTCTTTCTAAGTATATGCCAGGAACACAAGAGCATTCTAATGATCAACAACAATATTTGAGAAGAATGCGTGATGTAACGGCAAATAAAATTAATCAGTTTGCAAATGTGTTTGAAGCATTGTCTAATAGCTTTTCTATATATGGATATGTAGAAGATGAGGATCAGGACACAGAGACGGATTTGTTTTTAAGTACAATTACCGCTAAGACATGTCAGACGTGCTTTAAGAAGGATCAGTGTTGGGTTGTGAATTTTGATAAAACGTACGACTATATGAAGCAACTTATGAACGAAACAGAGGAAGGTACATTACAAAGTAATCGTAAATTGCTCCGTGATTTTGAAAAATACTGCGTGAGAGGAGCGAAAGTAACAGGTTTAATAGAAGATGAATTAGGATACTTTTATGAGGGACAAAAGTTAAGGAAGCAAATGCGTGATAATCGTAAAATTGTTGCTGAGCAACTTATGGGTGTTTCGAAAGTAATGGCAGATTTCTCGAAAGAAATTCAAAAGGAAAGAGAGAATCATCAAGTACAAGAGGAACAAATTTTACAGGCATTTCGTGATTTTGGTGTAGAGATTGGACATGTTGATATTTATTGTTTAGATCGAGGGAACGTTGATATTGAAATGATGATTCCTGCTGCATGTAATCAGTACGGGGAATGTGAAAAGCTCGTTGCTCCAATGCTGTCTGATATTTTACATGAAACAGTTGTTGTGAAACATGAAGAACAATCAGCGTATCCAAATGGTTACAGTACAGTATCCTTTGGTTCAGCTAAAACATTTTCTGTAGATACAGGCCTTGCTACAGCAGCTAAAGGAGGGGGATTTGTATCTGGTGATTCCTATGCCATGATGGAATTAAGTGTGGGGAAATATGCGCTTGCTATTAGTGATGGGATGGGGAATGGGAGACGGGCACATATGGAAAGTAAAGAGACGGTGAAGTTGTTGCAAAAAATATTGCAATCAGGTATTGATGAGGAAATTGCAATTAAATCCATCAATTCAATTCTCTCGCTGCGGACAACGGAAGAAATGTTTACAACATTAGATTTAGCGATGATTGATTTGCGTGATGCAAATGCTAAGTTTTTAAAGATTGGTTCTACACCAAGTTTTGTAAAGCGTGGCAATCAGGTATTTAAAATAGAAGCGAGTAATTTACCAATGGGGATTATTGAAGACTTTGAAGTGGATGTTGTTGGCGAACAATTAAAATCTGGTGATATTTTAATCATGATGAGCGATGGGATTTTTGAAGGTGCGAAACATGTAGAGAATCATGAAGTGTGGATGAAACGGAAGATTAAAGAATTAGAAACGGAAGATCCACAAGAGATTGCTGATATTATTATGGAAGATGTTATTCGTACTGATAATGGATATATCAATGATGACATGACAATTGTTGTAGCGAAAGTAAAAAAGAATATGCCGAAATGGGCTACGATTCCTATTGTTAGTAAACAGGCGCAATAAAATGAAACTTCCATCATCAGGGGGGCTTTATTTTCCCCTGATGAAAATTGTGGATAGTTATTTTCTACATGCCTCTTTTCGTTTCTTACAATTTTGAGAAGCGAAAACATTAATAGCTTACTGTTCTTTTGATTTAAAAGAGGAAAGTATCAGGGCTCAGGGATATACTTGAGGCCTGTTTGTTATATATGTATATTTACTTTTGTTTATTTCTGCATGCAAAGAAAAAATTCGTATGTAAGATAAATTGTGAAATTTATACATCTTTGTTTTGCAGAAAGCTTGTAAAAGTTGTACCATTATATCAATGGTATGCTATCGTTTTAGCTCAATGAAAGGTGATTGCAGCATTGAAAGATGAATTTGTTAAAAAGGTAGATGCTTTTGTAGAAAGGCATAATTTATTAGAAGCGCATTCTACGGTTATTGTTGGTGTATCAGGAGGGCCTGATTCTTTAGCGCTTTTCTTCTATTTGTTAGAGAAGCGTGAAGAGAAAAAATTGCAAATTGTAGTAGCACATGTTGACCATATGTTTCGTGGTGAGGAATCACAGGAAGATTTACAATTTGTAAAAAACTTGTGTGAAAATCTTAATGTTATCTGTGAAACAATACAAATTGATGTGACGCAGTATCAAAAACAAAATCAAATGAGTGCACAAGTTGCAGCGAGAGAATGCCGATATGCATTTTTGGAAAGAATAATGAGAAAATATAATGCACAGTATGTAGCTCTTGGTCATCATGGTGACGATCAAATTGAGACGGTTTTAATGCGTCTTGTGCGTGGAAGTACTTCGAAAGGCTATGCTGGAATTCTTGCGAAACGCGCTTTCGATAAAGGTTTTTTGATTCGGCCTTTGTTAGCAGTAACGAAAGCAGAGGTTCTTGATTATTGTAAGAGAAAGGATGTTGTCCCTCGTATTGACCCTAGTAATACAAAAGAAACTTATACAAGGAATCGATTACGGAAACATGTTCTTCCTCATTTAAAACGGGAAAATCCAAATGTTCATGAGCGTTTTCAAGCTTTTAGCAAGTTTATGCAAGAGGATGAAGCGTATTTGCAGGAATTAGCTTTTGAAAAAATGAATAAAGTAATTAAGGAAAAAGACACAAAAAGAGTTGTCTTATCAATTCCTGTATTTGAATCTATGCCTATACCTTTACAAAGGAGAGGGATTCAACTAATATTAAACTATCTTTATGAATATAAAATTCCATCTTCGCTTTCTTCTGTACATATTGACAAGGTGATCGAGTTTTTCAAACGAACTCATCCTTCTGGTATGCTTCAGTTCCCGAATGGATTGGAGATTGTTCGTACATACGAAGAATGTAAATTTCGGTTTAGGGAAGAAAAAAATGCTTTCGCTCCTCATGTTTTACAAGTGCCTGGAAAGGTAACATTAGTAAATGGTGATGAGTTTGTAGTAGAGATTAGCGATTGTGTCCCTAGTATGGTGAATGAGATGATGTTTGTTGCAAAACATAATGAAATAACATCGCCACTTACTGTTCGTCCGAGAGAAAACGGCGATCGAATGTCAATTCAAGGTATGAATGGTACGAAGAAGATAAAGTCTATTTTTATTGAGGCGAAAGTACCGAAGGAAAAAAGAGCAGACTGGCCAATTGTTTGTGATGCGAGTGGGAATATTATTTGGGTTCCATTGTTGAAAAGATCTGCATTTGCTATTTCGCAAGAAACAGTAGATAAGGATACATATATTATTATTCATTACAAAAGCAAGGAGTCTTCCAGGAGGATAATGAAATGATGAATCAAGATATTGAAAAGGTATTAATTTCTGAAGAGCAAATACAAGAAAAAGTAAGAGAGTTAGGTGCAATTCTTGCAGAGGATTATAAAAACACAGTACCTCTTGCAATCGGTGTACTAAAAGGTGCAATGCCATTTATGGCAGACTTATTAAAACGAACAGATACATATCTTGAAATGGATTTTATGGCTGTATCTAGCTACGGTCATTCTACTGTTTCAACTGGTGAAGTAAAAATTTTAAAAGACCTAGATACTTCTGTAGAGGGACGCGACATTTTAATCGTAGAAGATATTATCGACAGCGGTCTTACATTAAGCTACTTAGTAGACTTATTTAAATATCGTAAAGCAAAATCTGTGAAGATTGTAACGTTATTAGATAAGCCAACTGGCCGAAAAGTTGATCTTAAAGCAGACTATGTTGGGTTTACTGTTCCACACGAATTTGTTGTGGGGTATGGATTAGACTATAAGGAACAATATCGTAACCTTCCTTATGTTGGTGTATTAAAACCGAGCGTATATTCCAATTAATAATATTAAGCATAACAATTGGATAGGAAAGTTTTTCTATGTTACTATTTACTATTATAGTTTGTATGCTGTGAGAGGAGGTTAGGGATGAATCGGATGTTCCGTAATACCATCTTTTATTTACTTATATTTGTAGCGGTAATTGGTATTGTGAGCTATTTTAATGGTTCACAGCAAAAAACAACACCAATTAGCTACGATAAATTCATTGCTAAACTTGAAAAGGGTGAGGTTCGTAATGTACAACTTCAACCGAAAAATGGTGTATTTGAAGTAAAGGGGCAACTGAGTACTGAGAGTCAGGAAAAACAGTTTGTAACTTATGCCCCTAACACTGAAGAATTACAAAAGAAAATTAATGACAAAGCACAAGGTACAGAAGTGAAATATCAACCAGCAGAAGAAACAAGTGCTTGGGTAACATTCTTCACTTCCATCATTCCTTTTGTAATTATCTTCATTTTATTCTTCTTCCTACTTAACCAAGCGCAAGGCGGCGGTAGCCGTGTTATGAACTTCGGTAAAAGTAAAGCGAAGTTATACAATGATGATAAGAAAAAGGTTCGTTTTAGAGATGTAGCTGGAGCGGATGAAGAAAAGCAAGAGCTTGTTGAGGTTGTAGAATTCTTAAAAGACCCTCGTAAGTTTGCAGAGATTGGTGCTCGTATTCCAAAGGGTGTTTTATTAGTTGGACCTCCAGGGACAGGTAAAACATTACTTGCACGTGCTGTTGCAGGTGAGGCTGGCGTTCCATTCTTCTCTATTAGTGGTTCTGATTTTGTAGAGATGTTCGTTGGTGTCGGTGCTTCTCGTGTACGTGACTTATTTGAAAATGCAAAGAAAAACGCACCTTGTATCATTTTCATTGATGAAATTGATGCGGTAGGTCGTCAGCGTGGGGCAGGTCTTGGTGGTGGTCACGATGAGCGTGAGCAAACATTAAACCAATTGCTTGTAGAAATGGATGGTTTCGGAGCTAATGAAGGTATTATTATCGTTGCTGCAACAAACCGACCTGATATTCTTGACCCAGCGTTATTACGTCCAGGACGCTTTGACCGTCAAATTACAGTGGACCGTCCAGATGTAAATGGTCGTGAGGCAGTGCTTAAAGTACATGCGCGCAATAAACCGTTAGATGAAAATGTTAATTTACGTGCTATTGCAACGCGTACACCAGGGTTCTCTGGTGCTGATCTTGAAAACTTATTAAATGAAGCAGCTCTTGTAGCGGCGAGACAAGATAAGAAGAAGATCGATATGAGTGATATTGATGAAGCAACGGATCGCGTTATTGCAGGTCCAGCTAAGAAAAGTCGTGTTATCTCTGAGAAAGAACGTAATATCGTTGCATTCCATGAGGCAGGGCATACTGTAATTGGGGTAGTACTTGATGAGGCGGATATTGTTCATAAAGTAACGATTGTGCCGCGCGGTCAAGCTGGTGGATATGCAGTAATGCTTCCAAAAGAAGATCGTTACTTCATGACAAAGCCAGAATTGCTTGATAAAATTACGGGTCTACTTGGTGGACGAGTGGCTGAAGAAATTGTATTTGGAGAAGTAAGTACAGGAGCTCATAATGACTTCCAACGTGCGACTGGAATAGCTAGACGCATGGTAACTGAGTTTGGTATGAGTGATAAGCTTGGACCAATGCAATTCGGTAGCTCACAAGGCGGTCAAGTGTTCTTAGGAAGAGACTTCCATTCTGAGCAAAACTATAGTGATGCAATTGCACATGAAATTGATATGGAAATGCAAAGCATTATGAAAGAATGTTATGCTCGTGCAAAACAACTTCTTACTGAAAACCGTGATAAGCTTGATATTATCGCAAATACGTTGCTTGAAGTAGAAACGTTAGATGCAGAGCAAATCAATCATTTATGTGAACATGGTACATTACCGGAGCGTAAAACATCTTCTGAAAGTGATGTAAAGGTAAACATCACAACGAAAAAAGAAGATGAAGTGCCAGAAGATAAAGAAGAACCGAAGGAGTGACAATTGTCGCTCCTTTTTTCTTTATGATGTAACTGGACTTAAACATTGAAAAAAGGAAATGGATTTTTGTAAAATGATGAGGATAGGAAAGCTGAACAGGTGTATAAATATGGTATGATGAGGTTGTAAAGTAAAACTTCTAGCAGCGGGATAAAGTGAAACTTTAATCAGTGGGGGTTTTCTTTATCCCCCACTGATTATTAGCCCTTACCAATCGGGCTTTTACGGGCAGTTGTCCCACACCTATCTTCTTTAGAAAAGCGGAAGCGGCTCACCCAGAATCGCAGGACGCCCACGCGCGCGACAGAGAGGCGCTTTTTGCCTCGGCCGAGGGAGCGAAACGACCGGAGATTCTAGCCGCTAGATCTGGACAATGCTTTTCTCTGAATCATGAGGTGGGGGGGTCTTACTGCCCGCGAATAGCGGGATAAATTTTGTACATATTGCACAAATATACATTAAATAAGATAAGTGGTGAGAATATGATTTTTGTATTGGATGTAGGGAATACAAATGCGGTACTTGGTGTGTTTGAAAATGGTAAACTTCTTCAGCATTGGCGTATGGAAACAGATCGTCATAAAACAGAAGATGAATATGGGATGCTCGTAAAACAATTACTTGAACATGAAGGAATTAGTTTTCATGATATAAAAGGAATTATTATTTCTTCTGTTGTACCACCTATTATGTTTGCTTTAGAGCGTATGTGTGAGAAGTATTTTAAAATTAAGCCTCTTGTAGTTGGACCTGGAATTAAAACGGGCTTAAATATTAAGTATGAGAATCCGCGTGAAGTGGGGGCCGATCGTATTGTAAATGCGGTAGCTGGTATTCAGTTATACGGAAGTCCTCTTATTATTGTCGACTTTGGAACAGCAACTACATATTGTTATATTAACGAGAATAAGCATTATATGGGTGGGGTAATTACACCTGGCATTATGATTTCGGCAGAAGCATTATACAGTAGAGCGGCAAAGCTTCCTCGTATTGAAATTACAAGACCAAGTAGTGTCATTGGAAAGAATACAGTAAGTGCAATGCAGGCGGGTATTTTATATGGTTATGTTGGACAAGTAGAAGGTATTGTAAAGCGAATGAAAGAGGAAGCTAAACAAGAACCGACTGTTATTGCAACAGGTGGGTTAGCAAAGTTAATTGCAGAGGAATCGAAAGTTATTGATATTGTCGATCCGTTTTTAACGCTTAAAGGTTTATATATGTTATATGAGCGAAATGCGAATTTACAACAAGAGAAAGGTGAATAAATGAAAATGAAAGATTATTTGGTAAAAGCGCTAGCGTTTAATGGAGAAGTGCGTGCCTATAGTGTTCACACAACAAATACAGTGAGTGAAGCACAAAGACGTCATGATACATGGAGAACTGCTTCTGCAGCACTTGGTCGTTCTTTAACAGCAGGTACAATGATGGGTGCAATGCTTAAGGGGGATCAGAAGCTTACAATTAAGGTAGAGGGTAATGGTCCTCTTGGTCCAATTTTAGTAGATGCACATGCGAATGGGGATGTACGTGGTTATGTAACGAATCCGCATGTTGATTTTGAAGCGACGGAGCAAGGGAAACTGCGCGTATATGAAGCTGTAGGGACGGAAGGATTTTTAACAATTATTAAAGATATTGGTATGCGTGAGCCATTTATTGGTCAAGTTCCGCTTGTTTCAGGTGAGTTAGGAGAAGATTTCACGTATTATTTTGCTGTTTCTGAGCAAACACCTTCTTCTGTTGGTGTTGGAGTTCTTGTTAATGGTGATGACAGTATTTTAGCTGCAGGTGGATTTGTTTTACAAATCATGCCTGATGCACAAGAAGAGACAATTTCGGTTCTTGAAGAGCGCCTGCAAAAAATCCCACCTGTTTCTAAGCTTATTGAACAAGGTCTAACTCCTGAAGAGCTACTATATGAGTTGTTAGGAAAGGAAAATGTGAAAATTTTAGAGACAATGGATGTACAATTTAATTGTACATGTTCTCGTGAGCGTATTGAAGGCGTATTAATAAGCTTAGGAAAAACTGAATTAACGCAAGTGCGTGATGAAGAAGAAGAGACAGAAGTACATTGTCATTTTTGTAATGAACGATATAACTTTTCTAAAGAAGATATAACAAAATTAATAGAAAGTTTGTAAGGAAGAAAAAGGTTATTTGTCTATTTTGAATCATCTAAATAGATTGACAAATAACCTTCTTTTTGACAAAATGTACATAAATCCAATGAAAATACTTGGTGTTAGGAGTGACGGAGATGCGAGTGGCACAATCAATTTCAGAATTAATCGGAAAAACGCCGATTGTTAAATTAAACCGCATTGCAGAAGAGGGTAGTGCAGATATTTATTTGAAATTAGAGTTCATGAACCCTGGAAGCAGTGTAAAAGACCGTATTGCTTTAGCGATGATTGAAGTTGCTGAGAAACAAGGATTATTAAAAGAAGGCGATACGATTATTGAGCCGACAAGTGGAAACACAGGAATTGGTTTAGCAATGGTTGCGGCGGCCAAAGGGTATAAAGCAATTTTGGTTATGCCGGAAACGATGAGTATTGAACGTCGTAATTTATTGCGTGCTTATGGAGCAGAATTAGTGTTGACGCCAGGATCAGAAGGGATGGGCGGGGCAATTCGTAAGGCAACAGAGTTATCGAAAGAACATGGATACTTTATGCCTCAACAGTTCCAAAATGACGCAAATCCAGAAATTCATCGTTTAACTACAGGTCCGGAAATTGTTGAGCAGATGGGTGATCAATTAGATGCATTCATTTCAGGTGTTGGTACAGGTGGAACAATTACAGGTGCCGGCGAAGTATTAAAAGAGAAGTATAAAGATATCAAAATATATGCCGTAGAGCCTTCTGATTCACCGGTATTATCAGGCGGCAAACCGGGTCCTCATAAAATTCAAGGTATCGGTGCTGGATTTGTTCCTGGAACGTTAGATACAGATGTATATGATGAAGTTATTCAAGTAAAAGCAGAACAAGCATTTGAATATGCAAGAAAAGTAGCGCGCGAAGAAGGAATTTTAGTTGGTATTTCATCTGGAGCAGCTATTTATGCAGCGACAGAAGTTGCAAAAAAACTTGGGAAAGGCAAGAAAGTACTTGTCATCATTCCGAGTAATGGTGAGCGTTATTTAAGTACACCACTTTATCAGTTTGAATCATAAGTTTTAATATATGGAAAGCATTCCTCCAGAAAGGGATGCTTTTTCTTTTTTCGCTTGGAAATAGGAAAAGAGTGAACGACTAGAAAACTTCATGTAAAATAAGTGTTAGTTGAACTAAATCGGGTTTCTGCGGACGGTTCAATATTTTTAACCGATCGTTAGAACAGGATAAAATAAGACGAGGTGTTTATATGCAGCGACGAAAATCTTTAGCTATTTCAGTTCCGTATCAGTTGGACTTTTTTAAACAATATAAGTTCCTTTCGCAAAACAAACCTCATCATATCATTTTAGAAAGTGGCCGCGGGGGACGTTATAGTATTGTTGGACTTGATCCTGTAGCGATTGTTCGTGGGAAAGATGAAACACTACATATATGGGAAAATGGAGAGGATACAATAGAAAAGGGGAATCCATTGCACCTAATGCAACAGTATATGGAACAATGGAAAACAGAACATAATGATGCGTATCCGCCGTTTCAAGGTGGCGCAATTGGTTATTTCAGTTATGATTGTATCCGCTATATTGAGAAAATACCTTCTCTTGCAGAAGATGATGTAAATGTACCAGATATATTTTTCTTATTGTTTGATGATGTATTTGTTTATGATCAGAAAGAACAAATGTTATGGATTATTACGCATTATACAAATGATGAGAAGCAAGCGAAGTGGCATTTAAATGAATTAAAAGAGCTTTGGTTACAGGATGTGCCGGAAGTGACAATGAAGTTTATTAGACCTGAAACAAATAAAGAAGCAGTTTCCTTTACAGAAACAGGGTTTGTTGAAGCGGTTGGGCAAATTCAGGATTATATTAGCGCAGGAGATGTATTTCAAGTCAACTTGTCTACAAGGCAAGAAAAAACATTGCAAACGCATCCGCTGGAAGTTTATACGAAGCTTCGTGAAATTAATCCTTCTCCATACATGGGTTATTTAGAACTTGGAGATTTTCAAATTGTAAGTGCCTCACCAGAGTTATTAATTAAAAAGCAAGGTAATGAAGTAAGTACACGTCCAATTGCAGGTACACGCTCTCGCGGGAAAGATGAACAAGAAGACCAAAGGCTTGCAAAAGAGTTAATTGAAAATGAAAAAGAGTGTGCAGAACATGTTATGCTTGTTGATTTAGAGAGAAATGACTTAGGACGTGTTTGTGAGTATGGAACAGTAGAAGTGGACGAATTTATGGTAATTGAAAAATATTCCCACGTTATGCACATTGTTTCGAATGTACGCGGGGAATTGCAGCAAGGGAAAGATGCTTTTGATGGTGTGAAGGCTGTATTTCCGGGTGGGACGATTACCGGAGCGCCGAAAATTCGGACGATGGAAATTATTGAAGAGCTAGAACCAGTTCGCCGTGGTATTTATACAGGTTCAATCGGTTGGATTGGTTATTCGGGAGATATGGAATTAAATATTGTCATTCGTACGTTGCTTGCGAAAGATGGACAAGCGTATGTACAGGCAGGAGCAGGAATTGTTATTGATTCTAATCCGGAAAATGAGTATAAAGAGTCGTTAAAGAAGGCAATAGCATTATGGCGTGCGAAAGAAAGTAGCGAAGAAACGGTTAGGTGAGAGAAATGATATTAATGATTGATAATTATGATTCCTTTACGTTTAATTTAGTGCAATTTCTCGGAGAGCTAGGACAAGAACTTATCGTCGAACGTAACGATGAAATTACAATTGAAGATATTGAACAAATGCAGCCTGATTTCTTAATGATTTCTCCTGGACCGTGTAGTCCGAATGAAGCAGGGATTAGTATGGATGTGATTCGTCATTTTGCAGGGAAAATCCCGATTTTTGGTGTTTGTTTAGGGCATCAATCTATTGCTCAAGTATTTGGAGGGGATGTTGTTCGTGCGGAGCGTTTGATGCACGGGAAAACGTCCTTAATGCATCATGATGAGAAAACAATCTTTGTTGATATTCCAAGTCCATTTACGGCAACGCGTTACCATTCTTTAATTGTAAAAAAAGAAACATTACCAGAGTGTTTGGAAGTAACATCTTGGACAGAGGAAGGAGAGATTATGGCGCTTCGTCATAAAACATTACCAATTGAAGGTGTACAATTCCATCCAGAATCTATTATGACTTCCCATGGTAAGGAATTGCTGCAAAACTTCATCCGTCATTACAACCGGAGTACTTCTGTATGTTAATTTATGTGAACGGTTCATTTGTAGAGGCGAGTGAAGCTAAAATTTCTCCTTATGATCATGGATATTTATATGGTCTTGGTGTATTTGAAACGTTCCGTATTTACAACGAGCACCCTTTCTTATTAGATGATCATTATGAGCGGCTTATGACCGCTCTTTCGTCATTACATATTGCGCGGAAAATGACAAAAGAAGATGTAAAGAGCATTTTAAAAGAGTTAATGGTAAGAAATCATTTGCAAAATGCGTATGTTCGTTTTAACGTGTCTGCAGGTAGCGGAGAGATTGGCTTGCAGACAGATATGTATGAAGAGCCTTCTGTTATTGTTTTTATAAAACCTTTATCGGCTCCTAGTGATGTAGTAGAAAAAGAAGGAGTCATTTTAAGACAAACACGCAATACACCAGAAGGGGAGTTTCGTTTAAAGTCACATCATTATTTAAATAATATTTTGGGGAAACGTGAGATTGGGAATACAACTTCGAAAGAAGGAATTTTTCTTACAAAAGAAGGGTATGTTGCGGAAGGGATTGTTTCGAACCTTTTTTTTGTGAAAAATGACATATTGTATACACCGTCACTACAAACTGGGATTTTAAATGGGATTACTCGTGCTTTTATATTAGCAGCTGCTGAAACATTGGGGGTCAAGGTAAGAGAGGGATTATTCTTACAGAAAGAGTTACTTGCAGCTGATGAAGTATTTGTTACGAATTCTATTCAGGAAATTGTCCCGATTTGGTGCATTGGAGAAGTGCATTTCCCGGGTAAAGAAGGATTAATTACAACTAAGTTTTTGCGTGTATATGAAACGTATCGTGAAAAGCTTTGGAGCAGAAATGAATTGTGAAAAGGAGATGTCTAATATGCAGTGCGGTGAATATACATTGAATTTAAATGAAAAGACATTCATTATGGGGATTTTGAATGTTACACCTGACTCTTTTTCTGATGGTGGTAATTATAATGAAGTGGAAGCAGCTGTCCGTCATGCAAAAGAGATGGTGATGAACGGTGCGCATATTATTGATATTGGCGGAGAGTCTACGCGTCCTGGTTTTGCTAAAGTATCAGAAGAAGAAGAATTACAACGTGTTTTACCGATGGTTCGAGCTGTATCGCAAGCAGTAGATGTTCCTATATCTATTGATACATACAAAGCGGAGGTTGCAAAACAAGCTATTGAAGCAGGAGCATGTATTATTAACGATGTTTGGGGAGCGAAAGCAGAACCGGAAATTGCGAAGGTAGCCGCTCATTACAATGTACCAATTATTTTGATGCATAACCGTGATAATACAAATTATCGAAATTTGATGGCCGATATGGTTGCTGACCTGTATGAAAGTATTACAATTGCGAAACGTGCAGGTGTACGTGATGAGAATATTATTTTAGATCCAGGTATAGGATTTGCAAAAACATTTGAGCAAAATTTAGAAGTAATGCGAAATCTAGAGCAGTTGAAAGTATTGGGATATCAACTTCTTCTTGGAACCTCTCGAAAATCATTTATTGGTCATGCTTTAGATTTACCAGTAGAAGAACGCTTAGAAGGAACTGGTGCAACGGTTTGTCTTGGTATTCAAAAAGGTTGTGAAATTGTACGCGTTCATGATGTGAAAGAGATGTCCCGCATGGCGAAGATGATGGACGTTATGTTGAGGGGGTAAATAGTTTGGATAAAATTTTTGTTCATGATATGGAGTTTTACGGTTATCATGGTGTATTCCCTGAAGAAAATAAGCTGGGGCAGCGATTTAAAGTGGATCTAACGGTAGAGCTAGATTTAAAGCGAGCGGGAATGAGTGATAACTTAGAGCATTCCGTGAATTACGGAGAGTTATATGAGTTATGTAGATGTGTTGTAGAAGAGAAAACGTATAAGCTTGTAGAAAGTATTGCAGAAAATATTGCAGCGGATATATTAGAACGTTACGATTGTATTATGAATTGTATTGTAAAAGTTATTAAACCAGATCCGCCAATTCCGGGACATTACCGTGCGGTGGCGGTTGAGATTGAGAGAGGGCGTTCATGAATAATGTAGTTTATATTGCTTTAGGTTCGAATATGGATGAGCGCTATATGTATTTATCACAAGCGATAGAGCTGTTGGGTGCGCATCCAGCTATTGAAATTGAGGATGTATCATCTGTTTATGAAACGGATCCGGTTGGGTTTACAGAACAAGATCGTTTTTTAAATTTAGTTATAAAAATTTCTACCAATTTATTGCCTCAAGAATTATTGATGGTGACACAAAAAGTGGAGAATGGGTTAGGAAGAAAAAGGGAAATCAAATGGGGACCTCGTACCATTGACCTTGACATATTGCTCTATAATCACGAAAATATTGAAGCAGAGAATCTTATTGTTCCGCATCCGCGGATGTTTGAAAGAGCTTTTGTTATCGTTCCGTTGATGGAGATTAATCAAGAAATTAACCGAAACATTTCACGTTCACAAGTAGAAGAAATGAAAAGGCGAGAGGGAGTAACGGTATGGAAGCAGAGAAATGGGGAAGACGCATTCGCGCTTTTCGTAAATTAAAAGGCTATACACAAGAGGGATTCGCGAAAGAATTAGGGGTATCTGTATCTGTTTTAGGTGAAGTTGAGAGGGGAAATCGAGTTCCGTCTCGGGATTTTGTTGTAGAGGTTGCAAAAACGTTAAAAGTTTCAATAGAAGAATTAATGCCGAAGTAGGGATACCGAAGGGAGGCAATCGAGTGTTAAAGATTGCAAACATTGAAATGAAAAATCCGGTTGTGCTAGCGCCAATGGCAGGAGTATGTAACTCTGCATTTCGTTTAACGGTGAAAGAATTTGGTGCGGGATTAGTATGTGCGGAAATGGTAAGTGATAAGGCGATTTTGTTTAACAATCAAAAAACGTTAGATATGTTATATATTGATGAGAGAGAAAAACCATTAAGCCTGCAAATTTTTGGCGGAGAAAAAGAAACGCTTGTAGAGGCTGCGAAATATGTAGATAAAAATACAACAGCGGATATTATCGATATTAATATGGGATGTCCGGTGCCGAAAATCACAAAATGTGATGCAGGTGCAAAGTGGCTGCTTGATCCAAATAAAGTGTACGAAATGGTAGCAGCGGTAGTAGATGCAGTTGAGAAGCCAGTAACGGTAAAGATGCGTATCGGTTGGGATGAAGATCATATTTTTGCGATTGAAAATGCTCAGGCAGTTGAACGTGCAGGCGGTCAAGCAATTGCTGTTCATGGTCGTACTCGTGTTCAAATGTATGAAGGAAAAGCGGATTGGAATATTATTAAGCAAGTAAAACAAGCTGTCAATATTCCTGTTATCGGAAATGGTGATGTAGAAACGCCGCAAGATGCTAAGCGCATGTTAGATGAAATTGGTGTAGATGGTGTAATGATTGGGCGTGCGGCACTTGGTGATCCGTGGATGATTTACCGCACAGTGAAATATTTAGAAACGGGTGAATTAATGCCGGAGCCATCTGTGCGCGAAAAAATTGATGTATGTATGTTGCATTTAGATCGTCTCATTGATTTGAAAAATGAAAACATCGCAGTTCGAGAAATGCGCAAACATGCGGCGTGGTACTTAAAAGGTGTTCGTGGTAACGCTATAGTGCGCAATGAAATTAATAGTTGTAATACACGTGCCGATCTTGCGTCTTTATTGACATCATTTGTAGAAGAAGTAGAAGCGAAACAAAAATCTATTCAAGTTGGATAATGGTAAGTAATAGAAGGGGTGTTTGACATTCCGGTTTTTACTACCTATAATTACGTCTAAGAAATAAGAACTGCCAGCGCGTTGCTGGCAGTTTTTCTAGTTGGATAGAAAATGATATACTATATATATTGTAAATTTTAATAGAGCTGGAGTGATATCAATACCATGGATAACATGAACCACGAAGAATTAAATGACCAATTGCTCGTTCGTCGCGAGAAGCTACATAACTTACGTGAACAAGGAATCGATCCATTTGGTAAACGTTTTGAACGTACGCATTCAACGAAAGAATTGTTAAGTTTGTATGGAGAACTTTCTAAAGAAGAGTTAGAAGAGAAAGAAATCTCTGTTTCAATTGCTGGTCGTATTATGACAAAGCGCGGTAAAGGGAAAGCGGGATTTGCGCATATCCAAGATTTACATGGCCAAGTTCAAATTTATGTTCGCAAAGATACAGTTGGTGATGAGCAGTATGGACTGTTTAATACAGCTGACTTAGGTGACCTAGTAGGAATTGAAGGGAAAGTATTTAAAACAAAAGTTGGAGAACTTTCAGTTAAAGCAACTGGTTTTACTCTACTAACAAAATCTCTTCGTCCACTTCCTGATAAATATCATGGACTAAAAGATGTTGAACAACGTTACCGTCAACGTTACTTAGATTTAATTACGAGCATGGAAAGTCGTGAAGCGTTTGTAACTCGTAGTAAAATCATCCGTGAGATGAGAAGATATTTAGATAACAATGGTTATCTAGAGGTAGAAACGCCAATGTTGCATGCAATTGCAGGCGGAGCATCTGCGCGTCCGTTTATTACGCATCACAATGCGTTAGATATGGAATTCTATATGCGTATTGCAATTGAGTTGCATTTAAAACGCCTAATTGTAGGTGGATTAGAGAAAGTATACGAAATTGGTCGCGTATTCCGTAATGAAGGTGTATCAACTCGTCATAACCCTGAATTTACGATGATTGAATTATATGAAGCGTATGCAGATTATAAAGATATTATGAAGTTAACAGAAAACATGGTTGCTCATATCGCAAAAGAAGTTTTAGGTACAACGACGATTCCGTATGGTGAATATGAAATTAATTTAGAGCCAGAGTGGACAAGACTGCACATGGTAGATGCAATCAAACAATACTCTGGAGCAGATTTCTGGAATCCAATGAGTGTAGAGGAAGCTCGTGCATTAGCGAAAGAGCATGGTGTAGAAATTAAAGATACAATGGAAGTTGGTCATATTATTAATGAGTTCTTCGAGCAAAAAGTAGAAGAGCATTTAATTCAACCTACATTTATTTATGGTCATCCGGTGGAAATTTCTCCTCTTGCGAAAAAGAATGAGGAAGATCCACGCTTTACAGATCGTTTTGAGTTATTTATTGTTGCTCGCGAACATGCGAATGCATTTACAGAATTAAATGATCCAATCGATCAAAAAGAACGTTTCGAAGCGCAGTTAAAAGAGCGTGAACAAGGTAATGATGAAGCGCACATGATGGATGATGATTATATTGAAGCACTTGAGTATGGTATGCCTCCTACAGGTGGGTTAGGAATCGGTATTGATCGTCTTGTTATGTTATTAACGAATGCGCCGTCTATTCGTGACATATTACTATTCCCTGCAATGAGACATAAACAAGACTAAGCTTTGGAGTCCTCTCCAAAGCTTTTCTTTTTCTATTATTTTATAAGGTGAAAAAAGTTATAAAAAACTATTGCATTTTAATTTATGAACTGGTATATTTATATTCGTTGTCACGAACGGCAACGAGGTTAACAACTTGGAAATAAAAAAAGTTGTTGACAGAGAAATAACGAAATGTTATATTGATAAAGTCGCTTTGAGCGGCAGATGAGTTCTTTGAAAACTGAACGAAACAAACAACGTGAAACGTCAATTTTTATTTATGATGCTAGACAAACACTTTATTGGAGAGTTTGATCCTGGCTCAGGATGAACGCTGGCGGCGTGCCTAATACATGCAAGTCGAGCGAACCGATTAAGAGCTTGCTCTTAAGAAGTTAGCGGCGGACGGGTGAGTAACACGTA
>NZ_JBAWSX010000026.1:0-50347 GCF_037104725.1 Bacillus bruguierae
CCATGTATCATCACGATTGGTATACCATCCCCTATATCTTCATAATAGATATTAGCTTGACGAACTTTGCAATATGCCATATTCACTCCTGCTTTCTTAATTAATTTAAATTAATTTTATTTTAACATATAGAGGCAATGACACATTGCCATCAACTTAAGAAATTAAATGTTCCCCAAAACGAAAAAAATGAACTAAATTCTCATGGACACCTATGAAAAGATGAAATTTTCGTTTTGGGGGCACTTCAAAATGTTAGCTTGATGGGCATGGGGTACCGCCAGCATTTCGGAAAACCCCCACGCTAACAGTATTATTATAGAAAATACAATCCCTATTACCATAGTTCGTTAACTTCACGAAATGTTCAAAAAATTACCTTTTGAAAAAGAAAAAGGTATAGTATTATTTAATTAAGTAGAATTTTTCGACAAATAAAGACAAATTTTTTACAAGAAGCGAAAAGTTTTATGTGTTTTTTCATTCTACATCTTGGTTTCATAGAAAATAAGGAGGAATGATTATTGTGAAAAAGCATTGTAAATTACTCAATAAATCCTTTAAAGAATTAGTACAGGAAAATAAACAAAAGATCCTAAATGATAAACGAGAGTTGGAAAGAATTGAACAACGCATTGAACAACGTTATGTAATTAACAAACCAGCCTCATAATAAGGCTATATACAAGTAAAAACCGACATAAAGTGAAACTTCCCGTCAGTGGGGGTTTCCCCCCACTGACGGGAAGTTGAACCAATCAGGCTTTTACGGGCAGTTATCCCCCACCTATCTTCTTTGTTTCTCTCTGAATCTTGAGGTGGGGGTCTTACTGCCCGTTAATGCGGGATAAAAACGGGGGGACGAGAGCATCTGACCGTGCATAGAAGCGGTCAGTTCCTTTTCCTGCCACAAGCGAGTACAGGTCATGTTGTATTCTGCATAGTAGTAACTTATATGTCAAAAAATTAAAATGGATTTATATGGTTTGCGTAAGGGATGAAAATCTTATTTATATATAGAAAAGAAAAAGAAGACAACCCTCTATATATAGTAAGTGGTTATCTTCTTTTTCTTTTTAAATGGACTTTTGTGGCATTAACTGTCACGGTAAATGAGTATATAGATGGATTATCAGATTTCGTCGCCATTTTCGAAGTTATCGGGTTCTAAAAACTCGAATTTGGTTCCATTGCTTTAAATTTCCCTGATTTATCTACGATGAACATGACATTACTATTTCTACTATCCATCCCTTGTTGTATAGACTCAGGACTAGAATATATGGTGTTAACTGCTACGTTATAAACACCTTCTGTTAACACGTGACTTTTTTCAAAATCATCCACAATGCTTTGGGCTTTAGGTACACTTCCGTTATTTTTATAGGTGTTGTAATAGTAAATAAAATTGATGACTCCTATATGATCGGCATTATCTCTAGGTTTACTAACTTTTAATGTTTTTATTATGTTGTCAGTGTTTAATTTTTGTTCTTTTTTGAAGTCTGTAATTAATTCTTTTTCTTGTTGTTCATCTATATTTATATGTAAATAGTAATAGAAATTTTGTTTCCCATTGTCATAGTCATTAGGAGATTCACTTAATAAGTTATATTTTTTTATAATCTTATCAGATTGTTTCAAAACATCACGATGTTGTTTAACATACGCTCCTTTGAATATTTCTAAGAAAACATCATCGCCGCTATTTTTATCTATTTCATGTGAATTTCTATCTACAATTAAATAAGCAAAAGTGTGGTAGGGTTTTTTTATTTCTACATAAGTTTGATGATCAATACCTTCAAACCAATTATTATCAGCAGAAAGAATTTTAAAATCTTCATCCTTTATTCCATAGCTTTCTGACAAATAATCTCCTATTGGTTTTTTAAGTTTTGTTTCTGTAAAACAACCACTTAATAGAAATAGTGGTATGCTACACACTAAAATGAAAACAGCCCATTTTATTCTCTTCACTCCCAGTTCACCTGCTTCTTAATAATATATTTTATATTAATGATAATGAATATGGCTTACCTTTGTATTTCTTGTTATATAGATATTTATTGTGTAAATGAATGGAAAACTACGGGAAAATAAAGTGAAACTCCCATCAGTGGAGGTTTTCGTCATCCACCACTGATGGTTAGTTGAACCAATCGGGCTCTTACTGCCCTAAAGTAGCGGGATAAATAAGGAGAGGAATAAAAGGACATCGCCTTATTTTTCGGTAAATGCTTCTTCTGAAATAACCGTAAAACCATGTCGTTTAAATAATGCAGTGGTAACGCCGTAACCATCTTGTTTTTGTCCATTAAATTCACCCGTGTAAATGACAGAACTTCCGCATGACGGACTGCGTTCTTTTAGGATAATATACTCAGGGTTTAAATCTTTGATTTGATCTAATGCTTTGTAAGCACCTGCAATAAAGATTTCTGTCACGTCATTTCCGCTGCGATCGATAACCTTCGCATTTCCATCTAGCACATCATCCCCGTTGCCTCCGATAATTTCAGCGGGCATACGAGGCGTCGGCAATCCGCCTAACACTTCCGGACAAATAAGAATTGTTTCTTCTTTTTCGAGTAGTTCTTGGATTTTTGTAACGAAATTATCGTTTCCATCATAGCGACAAGCAATTCCAGCTAAACATGCACTGATTACAATCATTTTTCCACCTCAGTTTGATGAATTTATTTTTATCATACAATAAAATCTTTCTCCACCTTTATGTTTTTTTTCTTATTTATAAATGGGAGTGATGAATATGAGTAAAATGTATTCATTAATGAAGCAACATAGTGAATTTCAAAATAAAGAAGAGTTTAATACATAGCAGCAGCAAATTTTGACGCAGTATCAAACTCAGATTAACAAAACGGATTTCCATTGGAAAGTGAAAAAAGAAAAGAGTCATGCTTATGAAGCATAACTCCTTTCTTTTAATCAAATTTTCGTACAGTTGGAACGCGAATCGCGATAAAGAGTACAAAGACAATGACAGCAATTGCACCGCTTTTCATAACTATAACAATAGGTATTCCAGCTGCTAAGGCAAGTGATGTAATTGCATAAGAAATAGGGATAAAGCCCATCGATGATAGCATAAGTAAGCTCATGACACGTCCCATCATTTCTTCTTTCACAGTCGATTGAATCATGGCCATTAACGGCACAATTGCCATTGCGATTGTAATGCCGTAAAAGCAGCCTGAAAGAAGTGCTTGCCAAAGTGTTGTACTGAAATTAATAGACAAGAAGAAAACACCTGACAACAGCATCATAATAATGCAAAATAACCCGCGGCGGCGAGTAATATTTCGCAGTCCAACGATAACAGCGCCAATGGCCATCCCACCGCCAACAGCTGCCTCTAAATAACTAAATTGTAGAGAATCACCGTGCAGTACATTTTTAACAAATAGCGGAAACCCAACTTGCATCGGTCCGATTAAAAATAAATTCAAAAAGGCGCTGCAAATAAGGAACGTGGATAAAAATGAAGATTCTTTCACATAAAGAATGCCTTCTTTAATAGAGGTGAACATGCCTTTATTTTCATGTTTATCTTCTTGACCTGTACTAGAGTGAACTTTTTGAATCAGTATGGCAGCGATAATTAATAATAAAATCGTTATTGTAAAGATTGTCTCATAATTACTGAATTTGATGAGTATCCCGCCAAGGACAGGGCCGAAAATAACTGATGCTTGGTTCGTCATTTGTGTAAGTGAATTTGCTTGTGTAAGACGATGCTTCGCTACGAGCTCAGGTAAGATAGAACCATCAGCTGACCAGAAAAAGGCATCGGCTAAGCCAAAGAAAAGTGCAAATAAAGCAAATGTGTATAGTGTGACGTGACCAATAATAAACCAAATAAGAATGATAGTGACAAGAAGCGCCCGAACAATATTAGAATAAAACATGATATTCTTTTTTGGGAATTTGTCTGCAACAGCTCCACCAATAATCATGAAGATGAGGCGCGGAACACTAAGAGCCACAAAGACAACACCGAGTGATGCTTCTAAATTTAATGTTTTTGCTATGTACCATGTTTGTGAAAACGTAAAAAATGCTAAGGCAAAGCTTGAAAATAGAGTGGCTGCCCAAAGAAATAGGAAGTTTGTATTTTTTAATAAAGGCATTTCCATTTCTTCTAGAGCAAGTTTACTTTTCTGTAATTCCTCCATATGAATCCCTTTCTGTCATATGTCTTTTTATCTTTGTTAACAGTTTCTAATCTTTCTATACAGATACTTTTTTATTGTATTCAAAAAAGTAGAATTTGCCCAGCAGATTTTTCATGTTGAAAAAGGAAAAACCACCAAACGTCTCTTATGTGAGATATTGAGTGGTTGCGTTTTTAACTTGGGGAATCCTTTTTTATCATATCTAGTGAGAAGACCGCCACCTCAAGCACGAAACGGTAGGTGTGGGTAGTTCAATGGAAGAAGTTATCCTTTAAGGACTGTAATTCCTTTTACCATATTCCAAATAAAGTAGTATAGGCTAACTAGGGCACAAATGCATACTACAATCACTGCACTAAGAGCAAGTGTCTCAGCTGGCTGATTAAAACCAGCATCCATAACTCCTAATACTGCAAGTCCTATAAAGATAGCGATGCTCGGAAGAATATGTGTCCATAGAGCGCGTTTAGCATGAGTTCTTGTTTCGTAATCGCCTACAATCCAAACGATTAGCGGGAACAAGATAGGTGCAAAGAGAACACTAAAGTACGAAAGAGCAGATAATATTTTATTTCCATTCATATGTATCACCTCATGAAATCTTTTCTTGTTGTTATACGCTTATTATGCAGGAGAACGTATGGACTTACTATCGCCGAATCTTACAGAAACATAACAGTTTTGTAAGATTCGGCGATATGTAATGTAAGGCTTTTTTTAAGTTTTATATTATATTCATATATTGATTAAAATATATATAAAGATATAACGAGAAGTGGATATAAAAAAAGACACAGCAGCTGCTTGCGTCTTTTTGTGTATTAAGCAAGTGCAATATAAATGTCAACTTGAGCATCATTTGGATCGAAAGCTCGTTCATCATACAGCTCGAAGTCCGTTGTGAACGTACGTTTATTTTCTTTTGACCAGTTCCAAATATCTTGCCATGCTTCTGCGATGATTTCGGATAGCGGCCCTTTGCGCGTTGTAAATACGGCGTATGTAGCAGCTGGGATCGTGAATGATGTCATGTTTTCTGGTGTATCAATGACAGTAGAAACAGGAACACCAATTGTATACGTATAGCGACCTGTTTCATCGGATTCATAGTTGGAATACAATGCGAGCGTTTCTGTTTGTGTAGTTTTGTTAGGAATTTGGTTGGTAATTTGCTCTTGGAAGTATTGATTCCATAGATGAGGGATTTTTCCGGCGCTAGACATTTCCAGTTCGTTGTTTGTAGTAATAGAAATCCCGATGGCTTGAAAAGCTTCTTTTTTTATAATTGTAGGTTGCATTATTGTGTCATCCTCTCTTTTTAATAAGAACAAACGTTCTTGTTAATTGTACCATAATTATACAGGTGGAGGATAGGGGGATTACGTGTCGAACATCGTCGAAGGGTCTTTATCCCGCATTAACGGGCAGTACAGGTTGTGGAAGCATGGAGAAGACGACTGGCCGTAAAAGCCCGATTGGGCGGGCTTTCCATCAGTGAAAAAGTCGTCACTGATGGAAGTTTCACTTTATATTGTGTCGAATCGCTGATATATCGTAAAAAACGCCGATATATATTGCTGGGCACGTAAAAAAGAGACTGATTCGCAAAGGCGCTTAAGTGCCTTTGGAATCAGTCTCTTTTTATTAAAACATACTAGAACTATGCATTGGTTGCAGCTTCGCATTTGGATCGAAGTATGCTTTTGCGTTGTTTACTGCTGTTGGGGCTTCGCCAAAGCCACATGCGATTAGTTTTACTTTTCCTTCATATGTACAAATATCACCAGCTGCGTAAATGCCAGGGATGTTTGTTTCCATTTTAGAATTTACAACGATGCTGTTCTTTTGGATATCTAGGCCCCAATCTTTAATTGGACCAAGGGAAGAGACGAATCCGTAGTTTACGATGACATCATCAACATCAATGACAACTGTCTCTTCTGTTTTCACATGTTGAAGTACAACTTGTTCAATTTTTTCTTCACCTATAAGTTCAACTGGAACGTATGGTGTTTTTACTAGTGCGCGCGAGTTCATTAACGTTTCGACGCTATGCTCATGTGCGCGGAATTTATCACGGCGGTGAACGATTGTTACTTCTTCTGCGATTGGCTCTAACATCATTGTCCAGTCTACAGCAGAATCTCCACCGCCAAAGACGACAACGCGTTTGCCAGCAAATTTATTCATATCATCAACGAAATAATGTAAGTTTGTTTTTTCGAATTTCTCTGTGCCTTCTAATTCTAAAGGACGCGGCTTAAACGCGCCGTTTCCAGCTGTAATGATGACGGACTTAGAATAGTGTGTTTCTTTATTTGTTACAAGTTTGAACACACCATCTTCTTGTTTTTCTATCGTTTGTACAGCTTCTTCTAGGCAAATGGTTGGTTCGAACTTGCTCATTTGTTCTTTTAAGTTGTTAATAAGTTCTTGTGCACGAATTTTTGGAAAACCTGCGATATCATATATGTACTTTTCAGGATATAATGCGGATAATTGACCGCCGAGTTGTGGCAAGCTTTCGATAATTTTTACGCTTGCTTGTCTCATACCGCCATAAAAAGCTGTGAATAATCCAGTTGGGCCTCCACCAATAATAGTGATGTCGTATACCTTTTGATTTTCTGTCACTGTTTACTCCCCCTATAATTAGGAAATTTTTCGTGCTTATCCTATATACACTCGTATGTATGTTATACGAAACTTCCATGAGCGGAGTGCAAGCGCACCCAAGACAAATAATATCATATTTTATAAAAAAAAGCCGTAGAAAGCGACTGAATTGTATATGCACTTTGTATAGATTTGTTATACAAAGAAGAAACTAGCCAGTAAGTAAAGGATGCAATGTTTGGTAATTATATGTATTTTTTCGTAATTTTAATATATATACGGCATAACAGAAAGCAAAAAAAATGGGTGAAAAGCTTTATACACTTAGTGAATAAGCAAATGTCGAAAAACTTAAAAAGACTACGTTATTTTAAAATATTGATAATTCTACAAGTGCTTGAAAAGTAAAAAGAAAACGACTAATATAGGAAGGTAAATGTATTAATTTTTTATGACAAATTTCGTAACATTTTTCAAACTTGTTTTTGGTTTTGTTAAGAATGTGAGAACTTTTACATTCTTAGCATTTCATTTGTTTTAGCACTATTTTTATTATTTTTAACTATCTATATAAAGAAGAGGGTTGTGATTAGGGTGAAGAAGCCAAAAATCGTAGTTCTAGGCGCAGGTTATGGCGGAATGATTACTACTGTTCGTCTGCAAAAAACATTATCTGTAAGTGAAGCTGAAATCACATTAGTAAATAACAACAGCTATCATTATCAAGCAACTTGGTTACATGAAAGTGCAGCTGGTACGTTGCATCACGACAAAGTTCGTTTAGACATTAAAGATGTAATCGACACAAACAAAGTAAACTTCGTACAAGACACAGTTGTAGAAATTAAAGCAGCTGAAAAGCGCGTTATCTTAAAGAATGGCGAGCTAGAGTATGATTACTTAGTAATCGGTCTTGGTTTCGAGTCTGAAACGTTTGGAATTAAAGGATTAAAAGAGCATGCATTCTCTATCGCTAACATTAATGCAACTCGTCAAATTCGTGATCATATGGAGTACATGTTCTCTCTATATGCTTCAGAAAAACGCGATGAGTTAGTTACAATCGTTGTCGGCGGTGCTGGATTTACAGGTATCGAGTATGTAGGTGAGCTTGCAAACCGTATTCCTGAGCTTTGCGAAGAGTATGATGTTCCTCGTGAAAAAGCGCGTATTATTTGTGTTGAAGCTGCTCCAACAGCACTTCCTGGTTTCGATCCAGAGCTAGTTGAGTACGCTGTAAAACAATTAGAGAAAAAAGGTGTAGAATTCCGCATCGGTACAGCTATTAAAGAAGCAACTGAAGAAGGTATTCTTGTTGCAAACGGCGACGATGTAGAATTATTGAAATCTGCAACTGTAGTTTGGGCTGCAGGTGTTCGCGGTAACGGTATTGTAGAAGAGTCTGGCTTTGAAGCAATGCGCGGTCGTGTAAAAGTGGACGAGTACATGCACGCTCCAGGTCATGAAGAAGTATTCATGGTTGGTGATGCAGCGTTAATCATTAACGAAGAAATTAACCGTCCATACCCACCAACAGCACAAATTGCGATTCAACAAGGTTACAGCATTGCACATAACTTAGCTGTTCTTGTTCGTGGTAAAGGCGAAATGCAGAAGTTTGTATTCGATAACAAAGGTTCTGTATGTTCATTAGGACATGACGATGCAATGGGCGTTGTAATGGGCAAAAAATTAACTGGCTGGAAAGCTTCATTCATGAAGAAAGTAATCGACAACCGTTACCTATTCATACTTGGCGGACCTTTATTAGTTCTTAAAAAAGGTAAGTTAAAATTATTTTAATTTGTAATTCAAAACAGAAACGGCTATCGGCTGTTTCTGTTTTTTGTTGTTTTAATTTTACTGAATATTACAAAATAAATAAAGTTCTTTTTACATAAAGAGCGCGTTTCACCTCGTTCTCCTTTTGAAATCTTTATAGTATAATGGAAGAAAAGAGTGAATATTCTGTTCGTTTGACTGGAAGGGGTTTCTAATAATGAGTAAACGTGGAAAGGTATGGTTAGCGGTAAGTGGTCTTGTCATAACGTCAGATGGAAGATGGCTTGTCGTTAAGAAAAAATATGGCGGATTAAAAGGAAAATGGTCATTGCCTGCTGGTTTTGTCAATGAAGGAGAAACAATCGATCAAGCAGTGCAGCGTGAAGTGTTAGAGGAGACAGGAATTGCTACGAGTGTGAAAGGAATAATGAGTGTTCGATCAGGTGTCATACAGGGTGAGATTAGTGACAATATGATTATTTTTCTTTTAGAACCAAAAGGAGAACATATTATCATTCAGGAGCGGGAATTGTCTGAAGGAGCATTCTTATTTCCAACAGATATTGCACATGATGAACATGCTTCCGTGTTAATACAGTATTTATTAGAAGCAATGCCGGCTCCGCTATTACAAATGGACGGGACGTTAAATCCAGGAGAACAATTTGGTTATACAGTATATAACATTTTTGTAGGAAATACAGAAAATAAATAAGAAGGGATGGAAATAATGAGCATACCCGTTTTATTAATTTCTATGATGTTATTCTTAGTTTTATTTTTTGGAATTGGTTTTTTATTAAATATGATTTTACGAGCAACATGGGTCATGGTTGTCGTATATCCGCTTATTTGTGTGTTTATTATTGATAAAGTTGATTTTTTAGATTACTTTGTACAGCCAAAAGAAGCGTTCACTTCATTAGGAACAAGCTTTCTTCACCTTGGACAAGCTGATATTATGATCTTATCAACTGGCTTAGTCGGTGCCGCTTTATCTGGCATTGTGATCAAATCATTACGACAACGTGGATATCAAATGTTTTGAAGCTCCTTTTTTTAGGAGCTTTTTTCATGAATATTTCCTTCATCAGTTGGGGCACAATAACGATGAAGGAGTGTGGAAAACGAAAATGATAAAACGATATAGCATTCGCATGATAATGATTTGCTTATTTATAGCTGCATTATGTGTAACTTGGCAAGCTATGTCAGGAATCTCTCTTTCTGAAATGATTCATATGTATAAGAAAAATGAAGTGAAAGTAGTGCACGCAGCTGAACAAAATAAGCAGGCGATTCCAAGTGCCGAAGTTATTCGTGCTTTAGAGAATGCAAAAGATTGGTCAAAGTATCACCAGATGGAAGTTACTGCCACAGGATATACAGCTGGTATGGAGTCAACAGGAAAAACAAAAGGACATCCTGAGTACGGGATTACATATTCCGGGGTGAAAGTAAAGCGGGATATATATTCAACAATCGCAGCTGATCTTCGCGTATTTCCGATTGGGACGATTCTGTTCGTTCCTGGATATGGCTACGGTGTTGTGGCGGATAAAGGCGGTGCAATTCAAGGGAATCGCCTTGATTTATATTATGAAACCGTGCGAGATGTATATAATCAATGGGGAAAGAAAAAAGTGAATGTTTACGTTGTGAAAATGGGAAATGGCAAACTTACAGAACAAGATTTAACGCTTTTAAATGAAGATGAAACAATGCAAGTGTTTCGCTCACAATATTTAAAACAGCAATAGTCTAGACGCTTGTGGCGCTAGACTTTTTTTTATTTGTTATCATAAAGTGAAATGGAGAAGAAAAAACGCAGTAAAGGGAGAGAAGTGATGGAAGATTATCCTTTAGCGTATTATGAGTTTTTTATAAAGTATAATGAAGGTGATTATTATACGTGCCATGACTTATTAGAAGAAATGTGGCTCGAAGATCGAGAGAATTTGTTTTTAAAAGGTTTATTGCAAATGACAGTCGCACAGTATCATTATAGCTACGGAAATATAAAGGGGGCACGGATAATGATGGGAGTAGCTGAAGCGTATTTAACTCCGTATTGCCCGATTTATTGGGATTTGAATGTTGAAAAAGTTGTACACTTCATTCAAACGTGTCGTGAAATGTTACCGAAAGAGATAAATCGAATTTCATATGAGGAAATTCAGAAATTGCCGCAGCTCCCGCAATTTATTTTATACATGGAAGAAGTTTGAATTGTCGCATTTTCCCGAAAATAAGGATATAATAGAAACACAAAAAACAGGGGGTGCTAGCATGTTTCAAGTGCAAAAAGAATTAGTAAGTCATGAAGCGGTAGTTGTTGCTTTATTTGAAGATGAGGTAATGAGCAGTTTTGTGAAAGAATTAAACCAAGCGTTTGATGGTCATTTACAAGTGTTACTAGATGAAAAGGAAATTTCTCCAAAGAAAAAAGTCATTTCTAAATTACATAGTTTAGGAAAAACAGATACAAAGCGTTATTATTTTGTTGGCCTTGGCAAAAAAGAAAGATATACGACAGAAACACTGCGAGGTACGCTCGGAAAGTTAGCGAAAACATTGCAAAGTGCTAAAGTGAAAAATGTTGCATTTATGTTAGATTCGTTTGTTACAGATAAAATGGACGCTATTGATGTTGCGCATATTGCGGCAGAAACATATTTCCTTGGCACATATGAGTTGTTAACATATAAAACAGATAAAAAAGAAGCGCATCAATTAGAAAGCTTTGTTGTAATTACAAAGGAAGACCCGCAAGAAATTGAAGCTGTATTAACAGTTGGCTATGTACACGGGCGTGCTACAAACTCTGCGCGTACGCTTGTGAATATGCCGCCAAATATGTTAACGGCAACAGCTTTAGCGGATTATGCGGTTGAACTAGCGGAAAAGTATGATATGGATTATAAGGTTCTTGAGAAAGAAGAAATGGAAGAGCTTGGAATGGGCGCCCTGCTTGCGGTAAATCAAGGTTCTACAGAGCCGCCAAAAATGATTGCTCTTTTATATAAAGGTAAAGAAGAATGGACAGATGTAATTGGTTTAGTTGGTAAAGGAATTACATACGATACAGGTGGTTATTCTCTAAAACCGCGCGAAAGCATGGTTGGTATGAAAGGCGATATGGGCGGTGCGGCAGCTGTTCTTGGTGCAATGGAAATTATCGGTGAACTTCGCCCAGAGCAAAACGTAGTGGCTGTTATTCCTTCTACAGATAATATGGTGAGCGGTACCGCATTTAAACCAGATGATGTGATTACATCGATGAGTGGTAAAACGATTGAAGTATTAAATACAGATGCAGAAGGTCGTTTAGCGTTAGCTGATGGTATTACGTATGCGAAGAAGCTTGGAGCAAATTATCTTGTTGATGTTGCGACATTAACAGGTGGTGTTATTGTTGCACTTGGAAATCATACAACAGGTGCTATGACAAATAACGAAGCATTTTATGAGCAAGTGCTAGAGGCATCGATGGAAACAGATGAGCCAATGTGGCAATTACCGATTTTCGAACGCGATAAAGAGCGTGTTCGAAATAGTAAGTTAGCAGATTTGAATAACTCGCCAGGGCGTGATGGCCATGCGATTATGGCAGGTGTATTCCTTGGAGAATTTGCAGAAAAAACACCTTGGGTGCATTTAGACATCGCAGGAACATCTGATACAAAGAGCGCACATGACTTAGGTCCAAGCGGAGGAACAGGAGCAATGGTGCGTACATTGGCAACACTTGTTGAAAGCTTTGGAAATGAAGAGTAAGTAAGGAGGGGATTGGCATTTGCCAATCCTTTTTTAGATGTGTGCCAGTGCTTTCACTCGATAAATAGGGAATTAAATGTTGTAAAAAAATAAAAAATATTGAGGGAAGCATAATTTTTTTCATATAATGAAACTATGCTGATTGAGAGGAGAAAACAACATGGAATGGAAAAAAGAGTATGAACGCTGGATTTCCTTTGCAGATTTAGATGCAGAGCTAAAGCAGCAATTAGAAGCAATGCAAAGTGATGAAAAGAAAATTGAAGATAGTTTTTATAAAAACTTAGAATTTGGTACAGGTGGTATGCGCG
Organism: Bacillus bruguierae; assembly: GCF_037104725.1. Classification (NCBI taxonomy): domain Bacteria; kingdom Bacillati; phylum Bacillota; class Bacilli; order Caryophanales; family Bacillaceae; genus Bacillus; species Bacillus bruguierae. The sequence continues at coordinate 12,686 of NZ_JBAWSX010000026.1, forward strand.
GAGAGTTAGGTGCCGGCACAAATCGTTTAAATGTGTACACTGTTCGTAAGGCGACGGAAGGTTTAGCTCGTTTTATTGAAAATCAAGGTGAAGAAGCAAAAGCACGCGGCGTTGTTGTTGCATATGATTCCCGTCATAAGTCTCCAGAGTTTGCAATGGAAGTAGCAGCAACATTAGGTGCTCACGGTATTAAAACATATGTATTTGAAAGTCTACGCCCAACACCAGAATTGTCATTTGCAGTACGTTATTTGCATACGTACAGTGGAATTGTTCTTACAGCAAGCCATAACCCGCCGGAATATAACGGTTATAAAGTGTACGGAGATGATGGTGGACAATTGCCTCCAAAAGAAGCAGATGAGTTAATTCAGTATGTAAATAATGTAAGTGATGAATTGACAGTAGCGGTTGCTGATGTAGAGCAATTGAAACAAAATGGTCTCTTACAGATCATCGGTCAAGAAGTTGACGATGCATATTTAGAACAATTAAAAACAGTTATTCTTAATAAAGAGCTTGTGAAGGAAGTTGGACAAGATTTAAAAATTGTCTTCTCACCTTTGCATGGAACATCTAATATTCCGGCTCGCCGCGGATTAGAGGCAGTTGGATTTAAAAATGTAACTGTTGTAAAAGAACAAGAACAGCCAGATCCAGACTTTTCAACAGTAAAATCACCAAATCCAGAAGAACATGCTGCGTTTGAATTGGCAATTCGATACGGTGAAGAAATTGATGCAGATGTATTAATTGCAACAGATCCAGATGCTGATCGTCTTGGTGTAGCAGTTCGCAATCATGATGGTGAGTATCAAGTATTAACAGGAAACCAAACAGGTGCGTTAATGCTGGATTACTTATTATCACAAAAGAAAGAACAAGGTATGTTACAGGCAAACGGTGTTGTATTAAAAACAATCGTTACATCTGAATTAGGACGTACAATCGCAAAATCTTATGGACTTGATACAATCGATACGTTAACTGGCTTTAAATTTATCGGTGAGAAGATTAAGCAATATGAAGCGAGCGGAGAATATGAGTTCCAGTTCGGTTATGAAGAAAGCTACGGTTATTTAATTCGCCCGTTCTGCCGTGATAAAGATGCAGTACAATCTGTATTATTTGCATGTGAAGTTGCCGCATATTATAAAGCGCAAGGCAAAACATTATATGATGGTTTACTTGAAGTATTTGAAAAGTACGGATATTTCCGTGAAGGACTTGTTTCCTTAACGTTAAAAGGAAAAGACGGAGCAGAGCAAATTCAAAATATGATGACATCGTTCCGTGAAAATAGACCGACAGAAGTGGCAGATTTAGAAGTAACGATTGCAGAAGATTATAAAGCAAGCGTTAGAACAAAAGTAAAAGAAAATGTGACAGAAGAAATTGAATTACCAAAATCAAATGTATTAAAGTATTATTTGGCAGATGGATCTTGGTTCTGCCTACGTCCATCTGGAACAGAGCCAAAGATTAAGTTTTACTTTGGTGTACAAGGAGATTCCTTGCAGCGTAGTGAAGAGAAGCTTGAAGCGATTAAAGAAGATATTATGAATCGAGTAAAATAAAAAAAGGGAGAAATCCCTTTTTTTATTTTGTAAAGGAGATGTATCAGGCAAATCTATTTTATGGACATTCATATAAGTAAAAACAACGTGAAACCCCTTTCTTTTTAGGGGGACATCTGGCCACGCATAGAAACGGTCAGGGCGTTTTCCTGTCACATGCAAGGTTTAAAACAAAAGGAGAAAGCAAGTAGAGGTCATGGTGTATTCTGCGTAGCAGCGACTTATATGTCGGAAAGTTAAAATGGATTTATACAGTAGAGCTTGATATGACATTTTATTCATAAAAGAGGAGTATTATTAAGTTATAAATTTATGACAAGTTTGAGGAAACCTTGACTAATGAAGAGACAATCATGTAAAATTTGTAGGGAATGTCACTTTGTCATAAAAAAAAGGGAATATTACAAAGGAAAAAAGTTGTAAGATTCCTAGAGAGAGAGACAATATGAGAATTAATATGATGAGGTTCTTCATATTATTTTCTCTATAACTAAGTGTGCTTTGTACAATAAATTTATCTTGTGTAGGATAAATTAACTGATAGGAAATAAAAAATGTTCGCCATGTAAAACCAATAAAGAAAGAGGTTGTAAACATGAAAAAAGTAAGAAAAGCTATTATTCCTGCTGCTGGTCTTGGAACACGTTTTTTACCAGCAACGAAGGCAATGCCAAAGGAAATGTTACCGATTGTTGATAAACCAACAATTCAATATATCGTTGAAGAAGCAGTTGCTGCAGGTATTGAAGATATTATTATCGTTACAGGCAAAACAAAACGTGCAATTGAAGATCATTTCGATAATGCTTTTGAATTAGAGCAAAATTTATTAGAAAAGAAAAAGTATGAGCTACTTGAAAAGGTACAAGCTTCTTCTAAAATGGTTGATATTCACTATATCCGTCAAAAAGAACCAAAAGGTTTAGGTCATGCAGTATGGTGTGCGCGTAAATTCATTGGTGATGAGCCGTTTGCTGTATTACTTGGAGACGATATTGTGCAAGCAGAAACACCTTGCTTAAAACAATTGATCGATGAGTATGAAAAAACATTATCATCTGTAATTGGTGTGCAAACAGTTCCTGAAGATGAAACACATCGCTACGGTATTATTGATCCATTAGAAAAAGACGACCGTCGTTATCAAGTAAAACAATTTGTTGAAAAACCAGCACAAGGTACAGCGCCTTCAAATTTAGCGATTATGGGTCGTTATGTCTTAACACCTGAAATCTTCCGTTTCTTAGAAGAACAACATATCGGTGCTGGCGGTGAGATTCAATTAACGGATGCAATTCAAAATCTAAACGAAATTCAACGCGTATTCGCTTACGATTTTGAAGGAACACGTTATGATGTTGGTGAGAAGCTTGGCTTTATTCAAACAACAATTGAAATGGCACTGCAACATGACGAATTAAAAGAAGATTTACTACAAATTATGCAAAAACTTGTACAAGAACAAGCGGTTAAAAATTAATTATTGATAGATGTGTAAGATTAGACATAGTGAATTGGAGAATGAGGTATTCTAAGGGAAACATCCAATTTACTATGTCTAATCTGTGCTTATAAATTGTTCTTTACTGAGAAAATTTGAAAAAGAAAGGGGTACCTTCTTTGAAGACCATTACAATTTTAGTACCGGCATATAATGAAGAAGAAGTGTTAGATCAGCTGTATAGCCGGTTGACGGACGTAATTGAGTCGGTGCCAAACTACAACTTTGAGATTTTATTTGTGAATGATGGAAGTAAAGATAATACATTAAATATGATCAAAGAGTTTCGAGTACGCGATAAACGCATTTCTTATGTAGACTTATCTCGTAACTTTGGAAAAGAGACAGCGATGATCGCAGGACTTGATCATGCGATGGGTGATGCAGTTATCATTATTGATGCTGATTTACAAGACCCGCCAGAATTAATCCCAGACATGATTCAATATTGGGAGCAAGGCTATGATGATGTTTATGCAAAAAGACGTTCTCGTGCAGGAGAATCTTGGGCGAAGAAATGGACAGCTGGAAAATTCTATAGCCTATTAAAGAAAACAACAAGAATCCCAATTCAAGAAAATACAGGAGATTTTCGTTTATTGGATAGACGCTGCGTGGAAGCATTAAAGCAAATTCGTGAAACACAGCGTTATACAAAAGGAATGTTCAGTTGGATTGGATACAATAAGAAAGAAATTTTATTCGACCGCGATCCACGCGCAGCTGGTGAAACGAAATGGAACTACTTTAAGCTAATGGATTTAGCAATTGAAGGAATCACATCCTTTACAACGTTTCCATTACGTCTTGCATCCTTCTTAGGATTCACCGTATCATTTGGTGCATTTTGCTACATGCTTTGGATTATTATTAAGACGCTTATTCATGGGGAATCTGTGAGCGGATATCCATCAATGATGACAGCGATTTTATTCCTTGGCGGTGTACAATTAATTGCAGTTGGAATTATCGGTGAATATTTAGGCCGTATTTTTAACGAAACGAAAAATCGTCCACTATACTTTGTAGATGAGTATAACGATGATAAAGTAACAAATTTGGATGAAAAGCCGACAGCAAAGTTATATCGCGTAGAAGACCATAAAGTAAAATCAAATCGTTAGGGGATTAAAAACGTGAATAACAGAGTGAAGGAAATCTTTAACTATTTGCTTTTTGGCGGTTTAACGACGTTAGTTAATATAGTTACGTATTATGTTTGTGCAACTTTAGTTGGAATGGATTACAAAGTTGCTACGACAATCGCATGGATTGTATCTGTGTTGTTTGCGTATGTTACAAATAAAAAGTATGTATTTAAAAGTCAACCAACAAGCTTTGCCCATGCGATGAAAGAATTTTTCTATTTTATGGGATTTCGCGTTTTATCGTACTTCATCGATATTTTCTCCATGATTGTATTAATCGAATGGTTAGGTATCAATGATTTAGTATCTAAAATTATCGCGAATGTTATTGTTGTAATTGTTAACTATTTTGCAAGTAAATATATAATTTTTAAAAAGAAGGTCGAAGTGAAACAAGGCCAAAATGCATAAAAAACAAATAGCTTGGCTTTATGCCGGCTATTGTTTTTTATACATATATTTTCGAACTAGGAATGATATGGAGGAGTATAATGCAACAACTGTTGGATTTATTTAAGAAAAAGAAATTTTTATATGCATTAGCTTTTTTCCTTCCGTTTTCTATTTATGGTGTAATGTTTATACTGATTGGTATTGCTCCATTTGGACAAAAATCAATTCTTATTACTGATTTGCACACACAGTATGTACAGTTTTACACATATTTATATGATGTTATGAAAAATGGAAAAAGCATTTTTTATAGTTGGGAAGGCGGAATGGGACTAAATTTTCTTGGTGTATTTGCCTACTATTTAGCAAGCCCGTTTTCTATTTTAATTTTCTTTTTTGATCGTGCTCATATTCCGGAAGCAATTATGGTTATGACATTATTGAAAGTTGGATTAGCTGGTGTGACAATGACGCATTATTTAAGTTATATGATGAAGCGTCGTGAGATTACAATCGCATTATTCTCAACTTTTTATGCATTAATGTCATTTGTAACAGTCTATTCCTTCTGCGTTATGTGGTTGGATGCAATTTATTTGCTTCCGCTCATTATGCTTGGAATTGAGAAGTTGTTGACAACTAAAAAATGCGGATTGTTTATTTTTAGTTTAGCTCTTACGTTTATTACAAACTTCTATATTTCTTATATGGTAGGGATCTTTACATTTATTTACTTTGTGGTGCGTTTCTGTGTCCTTTATGACGTTCGTAATGTAAAGCAATTTATGCAAAAGTTTGTATGGTTCTGCATTGGAACAGGTTTAGCAGCTGGAATGGCGGCATTTATTATACTGCCGACGTATATGGACTTAAAGAGTAACTTTGCAGAACGTACGAAACTTCCATTTTCTACAGCGTTTAATTTCGATCCATTTGATTTTTATAGTCGCTTCTTTAATGGAATTACCGATACAACGGTTAATGGGATGCCAAACGTGTATGCTGGTGTATTGACACTGTTACTTGTTCCATTGTTCTTTGTAACAAAGAAAATTGCATTAAAAGAAAAAATTGTATACGGGGCAGTGATGCTCTTTATCGTTCTTTCTTTTGAAATACCGTTTTTAAATATTGCTTGGCATGGCTTTGAGCCGCCAACAAATTTCCCATATCGTTATTCGTTTGTATTGTCATTCTCACTTATTTATGTGGCTGTTCGAACGTTTATGGTATTCGGAGAAGAATTATTACCTGCATTGAAAAAGGTCGTTTTCTTTAACCTATTTATGATTGTTTTACTTGGAAAAGTAGCACCTTCTTATATGCAATCGAATAAAATGATGGCAAACATCTTTTTCGTTGTTGTATATGCGCTGTTACTATACGCAAAAGTTCGAGTGAAAAAGAACAAAGCATTGGTATCTTTCGCATTAGTAGCTGTAGCTTTGCTAGATGTTGCACTTAACACAGTATATATGATTAAGTTAATGGGCTATGAGTATGGCTACATTAATCGTCAAGAATATGCATCTCCATATCCGGGATATGAAGAAACAATTCAAAAAGTAGCTGAAAAAGACAAAGGGCTATATCGCATGGAAACAACAATGGGAAGAACTTGGAATGATGCGATGCGCTTTGGATATAAAGGACTTACTCATTTCAACTCTGTTGCAAATGGGCATTTGAATTTATATATGCAAGATTTAGGTTACGGTTATTTGGACGCATTAATTTTGCAAAACGGCAAAGGAATTGTTTCAACTGATGCCTTATTTGGTATGAAGTATATGATTTCAGATCGTCCGTTAAATAAATATGGTTTTGAAAAAGTCGATAATATCGGCGATATTTCCGTATATGAGAATAAAAATGCCCTTCCGTTTGGATATATGGTCAATAAAGATGAGTTTGATACAAAAGGAAAAGAGAAATTAAAGGTTGAAAAAACCAACTATACAAACTCATTTGAAGAGCAAAATAAACTAATTGGCAAGTTAAATGGACAACCTGTAAGCTATTATAAACCGCTTGAACCAATTTCTGTTCAATATAATAACTTGGCAGTAGCAGATGAAGAAAAAAGTAAAAAGCAACTTGCTGCTGAGAAGAAAAAAGCGGCTCTTACAAATCAAAAACCAATCCAGTTAGTCAAAGAGCAAGATGATAAGACAGCAAGCATTAAATACGTGTTTGATGTTAAAGGAAAACAACAGTTATATACAAAATTACGTGTGGAACCAACTGGTGTAACAAAGGTTTACGTAAATGGAAAAACATTAGGTAAAACAATCGGTGAGGGACCAGACAGCGACGTGTCTGATTATCCATCTTATTATTGGAACAATGGTATTCTTGATTTAGGCTATTTTGAAAATGAAAAAGTAGAAGTAGAAGTGACGGTAAAACGTCATTCCGTTGAATTAGATCAGCAGTTGTTCTATGGACTTGACATAGATACATTTGAAAAACGTGTGAATGAATTAAAACAACAACCATTGAACGTCACAAACTATACGGGTCGTAGTGTTCAAGGGAAGATTGATGTAAAACAAGATAATCTCCTTTTCTTATCTATCCCATATGATAAAGGATGGAAAGTAAAAATTGATGGAAAAGATGGTAAAGTACTGAAATTAAATGATGCATTTCTTGGAGTAGAACTACCAAAAGGAACACATACAATTGAATTGAAGTATACATCCCCTGGATTTGTAGTAGGGGTCATCGTTTCTGTTATTAGCTTATTGGCAGCGATTGTTCTTTGTTTTATCGTGTCAAAGAAGAGGAAGTAATGTGAAAGAGAATCCTTTCTAAGCAGGGGTAACAGAACCTGTTTAGAAAGGTTTTTTTTTACAAATATTCATTAATATGAGAAAATAGCAAGTATGCAAAAAAAATAAAACAGGAGCATAAAATAATGAAACAATTAAGAGGGTTATATGGCGTACTGTTCTTTTTCATTCCGTTTGGGATATTGCTTTTAAGTTATGCTATATTTGGTATGTATCCGTTTGGGAATTATTCAGTATTAATTAGTGATTTAAGCACACAATATGTTCAATTTTATTCTTATTTACATAGCGTATTTACAGAAGGAAAGAGTTTACAATATACAATGGAGTTAGGCGGGGGACTTAACTTTATTGGAACATTTGCTTATTATTTATCAAGTCCGTTTTCTCTTCTTCTTTTCTTCTTTAATAAAGCAAACCTTCCAGAATTTATTTTTCTTATTACGCTTTTAAAAGTAGGGTTTGCAGGAGTAACATGCGGCTTGTTTTTACGTTATGTGATAGGAAAGCAGCATAAAGGGTTGTTATTATTTTCAACAGCTTATGCATTATCAGGCTTTGTTATGGCCTATTCGTTTCATGTAATGTGGCTAGATGGTATTGTATTTCTACCTGTCGTTTTAATGGGAGTTGAAAAACTTTTACGAGATAAAAAGATTATTTTCTTTACGTTTTCGTTAGCAATTATGTTTATCGCAAATTTCTACATTTCCTTTATGTTTGGGATTTTTACATTCCTTTATTTTATGATTCGACTTTTTACACAATATGAGTTTCGGGCCATAAAAACGTGGGGAAAATATTTTCTTCTTTTCTGCCTCGGAACGGGATTAGCTGCTGGCATAGGAGCGGTGATTATTCTTCCAACTCTTGAAGCGTTAAAGAGTAACCCATATAGTATCGGTTCAACGGAGTTCAAATTAGAATGGAAGCTAGATTTACTTCTTTTCTATTGGAAGTTATTATCTGGTGGGTATGATTCAAGTTTATTTGGTATTCCAAACGTATATGCATCTATATTAGTACTCGTATTATTACCTTTATACTTTGTTAATAAAGGAATTAATAAACGAGAAAAATTCTTATCTATAGCTGTATTTTTGTTCTTAATTTGTAGTTTTGCAATTCCATTTTTAAATTTAGCGTGGCATGGAAATAAGTGGCCGAATGCATATCCATATCGTTTTGCGTTTGTCTTTGTAATGTTAGCTGTTTTTATGGCAGCGAGAGTATTTCAACATATCAGTCGAAAAGATGTATTGCCGTTATGGATTGGTTATATTATCCATTTGATTTTATTGTATGCATTGTCAGTAAAACATTATGAAGTAGTTCATAGTAAGACACTGCTTATAAACGCTATCCTTATTACTTTTATCGTGGTCGTATTGCATATTCGCATGATGAAACCATCATTAACAAAAATAACGACAGGATTATTGCTTCTATGTTTAGTATGTGACATAGGGTTTAATACAAGAAAATATATTTATGGATTGCATAAAGAAATGGCTTATACAAAGCGTGATGAGTACGAATTGAACAAAGATGCGAAACAAGCTATTCAATATGTAAATGAAATCAATGCAGAGCATTATCGTGTAAGTACTAAATATTATCGAACGCTAAATGATTCATTACAATATGATTATCCTTCTTTCCAAACATTTAACTCGATGGCAAACGGATCATTTCATCGCTTTTTAAAGCTAACGGGCTATTCAACGTCTCCAGACTTTTTAGTAGCCAATAACCATGGTGACACGTTGCTCATGGATGCGATTTTAAAAATTGGATATAAAATTGAAGAAGGCATCGTACCGAAATATGGACATGAAAAAATAAATCAATTTGGCTCTGCTAATGTATTTAAGAATAACAATATGATTCCATTTGGTTATCCAATCGAACATATACCTTCTAAAAAAGAAGAAAATCCTTTTGTTTTCCAGGAAAAATTGATTAATATAAAAAAAGGAACGCTGTTTAAAAAGCTAGAAGATCCAAAAATTTTATTGGAAAATATGGCTGCTATTTCAGGACAAGAAGGAAAATATGAACGAGTTAATAAGGAAAAACCGGGATATATTACGATTCAAGTAAATATACCAAAAGAGGTTCAATTATACGGATTAGCTACAGGGATTGAAAATTGGAAAGAAATTATGGTGAATGAAAAGTATCCATCTTATTTACCGCCAGATATTGAAAAAACTTTAATTGATTTTGGGTATTTCCCAACAAATGGGATTACAACGATGAAGATCAAGGTTGAAAATGAAGATATCTTTTCGTTAAAAGGATTACAGTTCTATGGATTAGACATAGACAAATTTAATGAGACAATAAAAGCATTACAAAAAAGCAGTATGAAGGTTACTGAAAACCAAGGAAAAATGGTTAAAGGAAAAATTGCATTAAAGAATGATGCTACATTTGTATTCCCGATTCCTTATGATGCCGGTTGGTCAGTTACAATCGACGGGAAAGAGCAGCCTACAACAGCGGTCATGGATGGGTTGTTAGGAGTGAAGGCGGAAGCTGGTAATCATGAAGTTATGCTTACTTACCATTCTCCAGGATTAAAACTTGGTATGATGATTTCTGGTGTAAGCATCATCCTTACTATATTATTTACTTTTGTACAGGTAAGAAGGTTACGACAAAAATAGAATAAGAAAGAAAAAAGCTACTGAATTCTCAGTAGCTTTTTTTCGTGGCATGCTGTATATACCCGGCTGTTAAAAAGAAATACATCATAAATGAAGCATTTTCTAATATGTTATAAAATGCACTGCCAATAATCGCTCCAACTATTAAATATAGAGTAAGAGGAGCAAATGGTGCTTTTCGTCTATATTTCCAAAGAAGAGAAAGGAATCCAAAGGTAAATCCCGCACATAAGAGCACGCCAATGATACCTGTTTCAGCGAGTATTTGAATGTATTGATTGTCAGAATAAAAATTCCATGTAATCCCATATTGCTTATAAATAGGTGATGAAAAAGTTTGCGTAGCAGCATCCCCGAATGTCCCTAATCCATAGCCAGTAATCGGTTTATCTTGAAAGATTTCAACTGCTTTTTTTACATAGTAAATGCGCCCGTCTTGTTTACTAAGTTCAACTGTGTCTTCTGACAATGCTTCTGTAAATCGTTTTACGCCTACTTGATCTCCTTCTAAGTAGTTTGTCATTTTTGAGATGCATGTTGCACATAGGAATGACAAAAGGGAGATGACTAGCAATGCTCTCCAGATTGGCATCTTTCGGTGGATACATAGATAGACAAGTCCAAAGACGATAACTGTTAGAAAGGCACCTCGTGAATACGTGAGCCATAGTGTCGTGGCAATAAGCATGAGCCCTGTATATGTGACATATTTCATTTTCCCTGATACGTGTTGAAGAACGTATAGTGAAATGAGAAAAGCTAACGTCAAATATAATGCCAATTCATTTGGACCGCCGGCCATTCCGTATATCCGAATTTTATTTGTCGGAGCAAGCACAAGATCTTTCCAAGCTTCTGGCAATAACATGGTGCGCAATGATAGTTTTTCAATTAAACCTTGTACAGACATAATGACAGAAGCAATAAAGGTAATCTTCGCAAAAAATACGATATCATCATGCTGAACAGTGATACGAGAAACAATATAGTATACAAAATAAAATAGAAGCAGCGTGTGTAATTGCATAGCAATTGCAATAAATGAAACGCCGTTTAATAGACCAATTCCAGCGCCAAACAAGCAGAAAAGAAAATATAATATTTCAAAGTAACGGAATGAAAAAAGCTTTGGAATATTATTTCGATATTGCAATAATAGACGCACTAAGAGTGCAATGATGATAAATAGACCGATAAACTTTAGCCCAGGATTAAAAGCAACGAGAAAAGGGCGCATCGGAATAAATAGTAATAAATAAGCAATACCGAGCTTTTCATCCCGAAAAGCAGCATATGCTAGTCCGAAAGAAATGAAAAGCCCGGTATAAATTGATGGAAACAGTAATCCCAATAGAATGAAGAAGATACTTGCCCATATATAGTAGAATCGAGTTGAATGTGTCATATATATTCTCCTTTAACATGATGATGGTATGCGATAAAGTGTTGTAACTTCGTTCACCATTTTTGAGAAAGTAAAGTGTTGTAGGTAATGTTCGCGTCCGCATTCTGCTAAGGAATGATATAACTTTTCATCTTGTAATAATTGTGCTAAGGAAGCAGCTAAAGCTTCTTCCGATCCGTACGGTATTAATAGCCCTGACTGATTATGAACAATTACTTCTGGCAAGCCGCCGACATTTGTTGCAATCACAGGTTTTTTCATAGCAATTGCTTCAATAGCGACATAGGATAATCCTTCATTTTCTGATGGGATCACAATAATATCATGTTCTGTATACTCTTTTATAACATCATCTTGAAATCCTTTTAATGATACATGCTCACCTAGTGATAATTCTTGAATCATAGTTATTAACTCTGTTTTTAATGGCCCTTCACCGATAATATCGCAATGCCACCCTAAAGATGGGTGCAGAGCTTTCAGTTTTTGCAAGCTAGTTAATAAGAACGGTTGTCCTTTTTCTTTGCTTAGCCTCCCGATAACAGCAATTTTTTTCGGCCCACGCTGAGAAAGAGGGACATCTGTATATGGATATGGATATGGATCTGCAACGCCGTTATAAATAACATGTATTTTTTTTTCTGGTACACCCTTTTGACATAGTTGCTGCTTCATAAATTGAGAGATGCAAATGATTGCATCATTATAGCGAGTAAAAAAGGAATTGCTACACTTTAGGTGAAATGGCATCAGCACATTTACGTGATATGTCCAAATGACCCGAACAGGAGCACCTAATAGTTTGGCTAAAATCGCAATATAGTTTTCACGTAAAAATTGTGCATGGACAATATCGATTTTTTCCTTTTTTATAATCTTCTTTAATTGTATGGCAGCTTGTATATCAAAAGGATGACGCATGTTAATGCGGTACATCGGTACGTTTAGTTGTTCAAACTTTTTTAAGAAAGGACCAGGGATAGAGTATACAAGGATACAGTGCTCTGGACCAATAGATTCCATTAAATCTAGAACGTATTTTTCTGATCCTCCATCCCCGATATAATTTAAAAGGTACATAATTTTATTCATTTATATCCTTCCTTTTACCTAAAAATAGCGATAGCAATTGTTGTAGCTCCTTTATCTTTAATGTGTAAGTGACGAGTAAGTAAACGATGGCACCAATTGCTATTGCTAATAAGATAAGCAACTTTGTATCATGTAAGAAATGAAGCAGCAGTTTGGAAGTATACAAACTTACAAAAGATGCAACAATACATTTGAATAAAAAGCCACCGTAGCGCAAGTTCACCTGTTCTTTCTCTTTCATGAATTTTTGTAGCATCCATAATAGCATAAGTACAGTGCTCGCTGATGCTATTGAAGTGGAAAGAGCTGCACCAGCTAAACCAATCTGGTTAACAAGTATAATACATAATATAACATTTATAATCATGGAAATAATCGATGCATACATAATGTATCGATTCAGCTTCAAAGAAAAAAGCAAGCGATCAAGTAAGTCTTTTAATGGCTGCATGAGGGCAGCTAACGCATAAAATTGCAACGCGGTTGCTGTCATCATAATAGAATCTTTCCCAAATGCACCATAGTTATAAATAACTTTGACAATTTCCTCTGTAAAAAAGGTGAAATAAATAAAGACAGGAATAAATAAATATAACAGCACCTTTATATTTGTTTCCATTAATTTTGCAAAGTCTTTCCAGTTTGACTGATTTACGTATTCAACAAATTTAGGATACATAACTGTTAAGACAGGAGCAGCAATTAACCCAAGCGGAATAAAGTATAGCTTTTGGGAATAATTAAGAGCCGCAATAGATCCTTCCTTTAATTCAGAGACTAATGTACGATCTACAAGTAGATTAATTTGAACAGATGTACTTGTAATAAAAGCAGGAATGCTCAAAGAAATCATTGTTTTTAAAGAAGGATCTTTCCAATCGATTATAAATTGATAGCGATATCCTTCCCTCTTAGAAGCGAAATAGACGAGTGTATTTTGTACGATGTTTCCGACAATAACACCGAGTGCAAGTGCATAAATTCCAATCCATTTTACAAGCAAGACGAAAATAATAAGTGTAATCCCGTTTAATATAACCCATTGCATACTCGTAATACGAAATTTATGTAAACTGTTCAAATAAGCATTAAAAATATCAATCATGAATGTACAAAATACAGTCGGAAAAATAATTTGTAATAGGTAAGCCGATAATAAAGCTGTTTGCTCAGGAAGCCCGTGCGCAAATATTGAAATGAAGAAGCGGGGCTGCAATTCAATGAGCAAAAGCGGAATGAAAAAAATAAGTAGAACAATGTTTAAAAAATTATTCATAAATCGATATGCTTTAACCGGATCTTTTCCCTTTAATTCCATAAAGATAGGAATAAAAGAAAAGGCGAAAGCTCCTGTAATACCAGTGAAAACAATAGTAGGTATATTTAAAGCGACAACGTATGCATCAACAGCATAGTTTGTACCGAAATAAGCTCCAAGTGTTACTTCTTTTGCAAATCCAAGTAGTTTTCCTAAAGCTGTCCCAAGGGTGAAAAATAGTGTTACAATGAGAAATCTTTTTGTCTTGTCTTGAGAGGCTTCTCTACTCATTTCTAATCAAATCCTTACTTTAATTTAATTCTTTTTCAAGCATAATTTATTTGTATGTAAAAATCAAATATATATAGAAAATGTTTCCCATGAAAAAGAGGATATCATCCAATAGGAGAATATCCTCTTTAGCTCGTAATAAAGTGAAACTTTAATCAGTGGGGGTTTTCTTCATCCCCCACTGATTATTAGCCCTCACCAATCGGGCTTTTACGGGCAGTTTACATCCCGCCTAACTTCTTTGTTTTCGCTGAATTTTAAGGTGGGAGTATTACTGCCCGTTAATGCGGGATAAAAGACAATAACGATTCCCGTCTTTTATAGAAAAACAATAGTATAAAATAATGTGTTCAATTTATCACGCTATTCGTGGGCAATAAGCATCTGCTGATGGATATTTCACTTTATGATGCCAAGCGGTTATTTTGATACGCAGAACGGCGAACAGCATAGTATATACGAGGTGCAATGATTGCGCCAATCACTGTAAAGATAATATCTTTTACTGCAAACCACATCATAACTTTCCAAGCAGCTACATAGCTAATATGACCGTTCATCCAGCTATTGATAGCTAAGTACATATAAGTTGTTCCAATGACATAGATAAGAATGATTCCGACAGTAGAAGCTGCAATGAATGTACCGAATTTTGGTTTTTTCACTTGCTCAACGATTTTACCTGTTATATAAGCAACAAGAATGAAAGCAATAATAAATCCACCAGTTGGACTTAATAGTTGACTAAATCCAGTTTTAAAGCCGGCGAATACAGGTGCTCCAGCAATTCCAACTAATGTATAAACAATCATAGATAAGGCCCCAAGGCGGCTTCCAAGAAGAAGACCAGCTAAAATAGCAAAGAATGGCTGCATAGAAAGCGGAACACCTGCAATTTGTAGAAATGGTGCCCAAGATGTAATATTGGCACCGATCGCCATAAGTGCGACAAACATCGCGGCTAAAGCTAAGTCTAATACACGAAGTTTATTCATAATGTCAACCCCTTGTCGTTATTTGGTTAACATTATAGTACTGAATCTGTTTAGGCATTGTCAATTAAAATATTTTGATACTTCGGCTCTAACACTTCACGAAGTAGCGTATAAGGAATACGGAATTGTGGAATGCCACTGACGTATGGTGCAATTTCGTATAACGGGAAATAAATCACCAAATTTTCTTGTTCTAAAACGTATTTGAGTTTTTTTTCATTCATTACTTTCTCGGCAGCATCTGGAAAGAAATTCTCCTTATTTTGCTCGATTTGTCTAACGATTTCGGTCTTAATGATGTTTTCATATTGACTATTTTTTTGAAATAAATCTGCTAAGCGAAGCGGTTTGTTCTGCTGAACATCAAACGTATTTGCTTTCCATTCATAAATGCCGTGAGCACCGCCTGTATATTGATAATAGTTTACATATAGACTGAGTAATGGAAATGCATTGAATGGAAATTTGTAGTCAACATTCGCAACATATGGATGAAACGGAGCATCGGTTTCTTTTGATTGTTCATAATATGTTTTTGCATCTTTTTCTAATTTCTTTTTGAACCTATTTACGCTTTTCTCATAATACGTATTTAATTTCTTTTGAAATTGTCCATCTGAAATGTTATGAAATTGTGGATAATTGAGTTGATATTCCAAATAAGGTTTTTTACCTTTTTGTGTTGCAGTATGAACTTCAATTGTAATGTTAGATGCTTGGGCTGCTATTGTTTCTTTTGGTACAATAGCAGTAGAGAGGAAAAAAAGTAACATGATATATAATAGTTTCTTCATATAATATACCTCCATGTATTATAGATTTACTAATAGTTTGAAAAGAAATAGATTTTATTATGCATTTTTTGGTAATTTGAAAGGGGACAACCAGATGTCTAAAACATTAATGGAAGCATTAGGTATTGAATTATTAGAAATGACAGAGGAAAAGGTTGTGGCGACGATGCCAGTGCATGGAAGTACGCATCAACCATTTGGTTTTTTACACGGAGGAGCATCTGTTGCTTTAGCAGAAACAGTTGCTAGTGTCGGTACATATAATTTAATTGATCAAGATAAATATATTTGTTTTGGTCTTGAAATTAATGCAAATCACTTGCAGTCTAAACGAGACGGCATAGTCACTGCGATTGGAACACCGCTTCATAAAGGGAAGACGACTATGGTTTGGGACATTCGAATTATTGATGAAGAAAATAATTTAATTTGTATTTCAAGATGTACAGTTGCGGTAAAAGAAAAAAGATAAAAACGATTCATATTGAGAAGAGATGGACTATTTCTACTTCCGCTGATATATCGATGAGCACGTAAAAAAGGACTGCTTTAAGCAGTCCTTTTTTCATTAGAATTGAATTTTCTTCTCTAAGAAGCCTTTTAGTTCGGTAATTGGCATACGTACTTGTTCCATTGTGTCACGGTCACGTACTGTAACTGCTTTGTCTTCAACAGAGTCGAAGTCATAAGTGATACAGAACGGTGTACCGATTTCGTCTTGGCGGCGGTAACGTTTACCGATAGAGCCTGTTTCGTCGAAGTCTACCATAAAGTCTTTCGCAAGCTCTGCGAACACTTCCGCGGCACCTTCAGATAGCTTTTTAGAAAGCGGCAGGATAGCTGCTTTAAATGGTGCTAATGCTGGGTGGAAACGAAGAACTGTACGAGAATCGTTTTCTAATTGTTCTTCTTCATATGCATCGCATAAAAATGCTAATGTTACGCGATCTGCGCCAAGAGATGGCTCGATGCAGTATGGTACGTAACGCTCATTCGTTTGTGGATCTACATAATTAAAGTCTTCAGTAGAATGTTCCATATGACGGTTTAAGTCAAAGTCTGTACGAGACGCGATGCCCCATAGTTCGCCCCAGCCAAATGGGAATTTAAATTCGATATCAGTTGTTGCGTTACTATAGTGAGACAATTCTTCCTCACCATGGTCACGAAGACGCATACTTTCTTCGTTCATACCAAGTGAAAGAAGAAAGTTTTTACAAGTATTGCGCCAGAACGTGAACCACTCTAAATCGTCGCCAGGTTTGCAGAAGAATTCAAGTTCCATTTGTTCGAACTCACGCGTACGGAATGTAAAGTTACCAGGCGTAATTTCGTTACGGAAGCTTTTACCGATTTGACCGATACCAAATGGAAGCTTTTTACGCATAGAGCGCTGTACGTTTTTGAAGTTTACGAAAATACCTTGTGCTGTTTCTGGGCGAAGGAAAATTTCGTTTGTGCTAGATTCTGTAACGCCTTGGAATGTTTTGAACATTAAGTTGAACTGGCGAATTTCAGTGAAGTCTTCGCTGCCGCAATCTGGGCATTTTACTTCATGTTCTTTCATTAATCCAGCCATTTGATCAAAAGTAAGACCATCTACGATCATTTCGATGCCTTTTGCCTCTAAAGCATCTTCAATTAATTTATCAGCACGGTGGCGTGCTTTACATTTTTTACAGTCGATCATTGGATCATTGAAGTTTCCAACGTGTCCAGATGCTATCCAAGTTTTTGGATTCATTAAAATTGCTGCATCTAAACCTACGTTATACGGAGATTCTTGAATGAATTTTTTCCACCAAGCTTTTTTCACGTTGTTTTTTAATTCGATACCAAGTGGACCGTAGTCCCAAGTATTTGCAAGACCGCCGTAAATTTCAGAACCAGGGAAAACAAAACCACGATGCTTTGCTAAGTTTACGATTTGCTCCATTGAAGCCATTTCCAATTCCTCCTTAAAAGATAACGTATTGGCGATGAAAGGTGGTGTAGTACTTGGAGAAGCGATTAGATGAGCGAGCCGCTTTCGCTTTTCAATAGATCCAGCTCCAGCGGCTAGAATATTCGGTGGCTTCGCGTCTTCCGCCGAGGCAAAGAACGCCTCTATGTCAGAAGCTCCATCCCCCTCATATTCTGAGCGAGCCGCTTTCGCTTTTCAAATAAAAAAACGCTCATCCCAAGGCTTATTTGCCTAGGGACGAGCGTTTGCCCGCGGTTCCACCCTAGTTGACACACAACTGTGTATGTCCACTTTATACTGTATTGCTCGGGACTGCCTGTTTCCTTGCAGTTTCAGGCTTGCACCATCCCTGAATCGCTTCTTTTTTGCAAGTACTTATTTATCCTTCATCGCTACCATATTTAAAAAATAGATGACCATATTCTATCATGTTCTTTTCTAATTCACAATAGAGATACGTGTGTTTTGCTTAGTCCATGCAGTGTCTGTTATGTAGTATAGCCCAAAACTTATTGCACAAATACAGCTTTAATATGTTTAATTGCTTCACGCTTACTAAGCGGTGCGAGGTCATGCGTTTGTACGAATTCCCAAACAGCTTGAGGATTTGTTTTTGCGTATTCACGAAGTACCCAGCCGATTGCTTTCTGGATGAAAAATTCTTTAGAGTAACTGAGCTGTTCGATTAACGAGAAGAGAAGTTTCGTATCTGTTTTTTCTTTATACTTGAGTTGAAATAAAAGGCATGTTCTTTGCAGCCACATATTGTGAGATGCCATCCATTTTTGCACATACACTTCGACTAAGTGTGGATGCGCTGCTAAGATAAGGCCGATAAAATGGCTTGCGAGCATATCTACAGAATCCCACCATGATTTTGTTGTAATGAGCTCTTCTAAAAGTGGGATATGCGTTTCATCTAAGTGCTTTCGATATTTATCTAGTAGAGTTAAAGCGAGCATTTGAAATTCTCGTTCTGGCAGTGCCCAAAGTTCGCGGATAATAACGGGAAGGTCTGCTACTTTCGGTGCTTCAGCGCTTTGCAGTACTTCACGAAACAATTGCTTTCGCTCTGGTGTTTGAATGCCGAGAAAGGGAAATTGTTTTTTCATATAACGTTCCATTGGTTCTGCTTTTTCACGGTTTCGATGTGCTTCAAAGTGTTTTTGTAAGCTTTCAGTGAAAGGGTGCATATTTTCACTCCTTATTCGTGTTTTTTATTTAAGTGTACCGCTTTTTGGTAAAGATAAAAATTTTTTTATCCACTTCTTAATACTTTTCGTGACGAATATATAAAAAAAGAATGGAACTAAGACAGAAGGGGGTATTAAGATGGGGGATCAAGTTGTAATAAGTGGGACGGCGGATGATGGGATTATAGCCGGCTTTTTGGCGTTAGGACTTATTTTTATTATTATTGCGTTAATATGGTTTGTAGTCGCTTATTTGTTGACAGCATTTGCTTTGTATAACATGGCAAAAGCGGATGAGCGGGAAGATGCTTTCTTTGCATTTATTCCACTTTTAAATTGTAAAACATGGGGAGATTTAATTGGAAATAAATTTCCACAATTTATGCAGCCACAATCAGGTTGGAAGTTAGTTGGTATATATGTTGCTTGCTTTATTATCGGATGGATTCCGTTTTTAAATGTTGTATCGTCAATTTTGTTATTTGTATTAGGAATTTATGTTATCTATTTATTATTTGAAAGATACACAACAAATGCAGTACTATATACGGTTCTACATGTTATTACATGTTCTATTTTTCTTCCGATTCACTTATTCGTAATCCGAAATAATGAACCGAGATATTGAGAGAAAGAAAAAACGGAAGGGCTCTCCTTCCGTTTTTTCTTATTTATAAATCCATTTTGATTTTTCGGCAGATAAGTCGCTGCCATGCAAAACAAAAAGTGCTCTTCACTCATTTTCTCTCTTTGTTTTAACGACGCATGGGGCAGGATGAGGATCTGACCGCTTCTATGCATGGCCAGAAGCTCTTGTCCACCTAAAAAGAAAGGGTTTATGTCGGTTTTTAATTTGCATTTATTTACATTAAGTAACGTAAATAAATATAAATGTTCGAAATGATTAATGAAACAATTGTAATTGGGAAGCCGACTTTTAAGAATTCCATATAGCTAAAGCCATGCCCTTCGCGGTTTGCGATACCTGCAACAATTACGTTTGCAGATGCCCCGATTAATGTTCCGTTTCCTCCTAAACAAGCACCAAGTGCTAATGCCCACCAAAGTACATCAACTTGTGCATCAGCTGGTGTTAAGCCAAGTCCGACTGTCATATCGTTAATAAGTGGAATCATTGTTGCAACGAATGGGATGTTGTCAATCGTTGCGGAAGCGATACCTGATACCCATAAAATAAGTACAGAAGCGAAGGAAATGTCACCGCCAGTTACATTTAATACTTGCTGTGCTAACGATTTAATTAAACCGATATCAATCAGGCCGCCAACAAGGACGAATAAACCAGCAAAGAAGAAAATAGTAACCCATTCTACATGCGCAAATACATCTTCAATTTCATGTTCTTTCACCCCGATTAACATTAATACAGTTGCTCCTGTTAAGGCGATAACTGCTGCATCAATGTGAAAAATAGAGTGTGTCATAAAGCCGACGATTGTAAGGCCAAGTACCGTTAATGATTTTTTCATGAGCACTGGATCTTTAATATATTGCTTTTCATTTAAACTCATTAGTTTTTTAATTTGAATCGGGTCAGCCACCAATTGTTTCCTGTATATGAAGTACAACATAACCGCTGTTACAGCGATAATAATGATTACAATTGGAGCTAAGTTCACTAAAAAGGCATTAAAATCTAAATGCTTATTTGATGAGCCAATCATAATGTTTGGCGGGTCACCGATAAGTGTAGCTGTTCCACCGATATTTGAAAAAATAATTTCTGATAGTAAATACGGAACAGGATTAACTTGTAAAATACGTGTGATAGATAGTGTAACTGGTACAACGAGAAGAACAGTTGTCACGTTGTCTAAAAAAGCAGAACCAACTGCAGTTAGTAAGGAAAGAACAATTAAAATGCGAATTGGATTTCCTTTTGCTTTTTTAGCGGATTTAATCGCAACGTACTGAAAGACTCCCGACTTACTTGTAATGTTAACTAAAATCATCATACCAATAAGTAAGGTAATCGTTCCCCATTCAATATGCTTTGTAAAAGCGTTATGTAAATCAACAACGCCTACAATGACCATTAAGGCTGCACCGAGCAGCGCGATGACAGCACGATTAATTTTTTCAGAAATGATAATGGCATATGTAACCAAAAAGACAACAATTGCAAAATAGTATTGCCAGTTTGCAATTTCTTGTGTTGTTTCGTGCAAAAATCTCATCTCCTCTCAGTAGTTTTTTCTTATTATTTGATACAATTGCGAAATAAACACAATTAAAGTCATTATAAAGTAGAAAAATGTATGCTGTAAATGAAAGCCCCAGTTTTGTCATATTTTCTGCAAAAATGAATTAAGCTATTTTCTTGTTTTTGCAAATATTTGCTGCTATTTGACATATATATAAGATACATCTCATGGAATGTATGAAGAGAAATTTTCATTTGGGTTACGTCGTTACATTAAAATTCGTAAGTTGAAAAGTGTTCGTAGTTATTTGTTGTAGTATGCTGGATGAATATGGAAGAGTTTATCCGGCTACTTGCGGGCAGTAAGACCCCCACCTCAAGATTTGGAGAGAAAAGTTGTCCAGCTCTAGCGGCTAGAATCTCCGGTCGTTTCGCCCCCCTTGGACGAGGCAAAAAGCGCTTCTTTGTCAGGGGCGTGGGCGTCCTGCGATTCTGAACGAGCCGCTTCCGCTTTTTTAAAGAAGATAGGTGGGGGATAAGTGCCCGTTAATACTAACCATCAGTGGGGGATGAAGGAGATCCCACTGATGGAAGTTTCACTTTATAAGGAAGGGATCGTATGGATGAACAACAACTTTTATTTTTAGATTTTGAGTTCACGATGCCTCAAAATCGGAAAAAACCAAAAGGGTTTTTTCCGGAAATTATTGAAGTCGGAATTGTTTCGGTTGTGAATCATGTTGTAGTTGATACGTATTCTTCTTATGTAAAACCAGCAACTTTTTCGGTATTAACAGAACGGTGCAAAACATTTTTAGGAATTCAGCAAGAAGCGGTGGACAGTGGGATTTCATTTGCAATGCTTGTTGAACGACTAGCAAGCTATGAAAAACGTTGCAATACAACAGTTGTGACGTGGGGAAATATGGATATGAAAGTGCTGAAGAATAATTGCGAAGTAGCTAATATTCCTTATCCATTTGCAGGAAAATGTCGTGACTTATCATTAGAGTATAAGCGTTTTTTTGGAGAGCGCAACCAAACTGGATTATGGAAAGCAATTGAGGCATACGGAAAGGTCGGGACAGGTAAGCATCACTGTGCGTTAGACGATGCGATGACGACATATAATATTTTTAAACTTGTTGAGAAAGATAAGCAATACTTAGTAAAACCAGCTCCCCCGACACTTGGTGAGCTTGTAGACTTTTCAAAAGTATTAAAAAGAGTGAGTGCACAATAACGACCAAATTACAATTTTAATTGTAATTTGGTCGTTTTGTTGTTTTTACAATTGATAATCATGCTTTAACTGCTCTAGTATTTGTAAGCTGCGCTGCGCGAATGGCGTGTCGTCTTCTTGTAATTGCCTTATTTGCTCTGTTAATGCTTTTTGCAGTGATTCCTTATAATCTGGCACATCGCCTTCATAGCGTTTCACCATTGGTTGCGGGATATTCGTTTGTTCACGAAATGCTAAGGCGCGGCGTTCATGGAAAAAAGGCACATCAGCTTGTTTTACATTATGCAGGTCGCCTTGCATAGGATGTTTCACAACAGCGAGTACTTTTACAAGATAATGCTGCGGACGAACGTTTGTGACTTCCCCAATGTATTTACCTGTTTTATAAATACCTGTTACAACATCGCCAATTTGGAATGTTTCATTCATATTTTTCACCCCTTTTTCATAGTAAGCAATGGAAGAGAATGAGTCAAAGAAGAAAGGAAGTTTTATTTAGACTGAAATTTCTGTATAATCAATTGTAGCAAGGAAATGAACAAAGGAGTGAACAGTTATGATGCCTTTATACTTTCCGGAAGATAAGACAGAATATATTATACCTGCCATTGTATGTGTACTATTTATAATCGGAGCAATTGCTACGTGGCGTATGTTTATTAAATCATCAGAAAGAGAAGCGGAAAATTTGAAAGAGATGGAAAAACGGATTATGGAAAAACGGTAAAGGTTAGCTAGACAAACTTGGCGATTAGAGACGTCTTTTCTTCGAGAATTGTCGCCTTTCGTGCAGGAGTTTTTGTATGTTTCCTTCTAGGCTCGGACAATATAAAAACAGAATGAGTTTGGAGGGAACATGGATGAAAAAGCAACTCGTATTGGGATGTTTTGCAGCTATCCTCTTTGCTGGATGTGCGAAAGAGAACCCGAAAGAAATAGAAGTGAAGCTGTATAATGCTTCTGGAGATCAAGTAGGAACGGCGAAGGTTGCCCAGCAATCAAGCGGAGTAAAGATTTCGATTAAAGCAGAGGGGCTTACACCTGGTGTACACGGAGTACATATTCATGAAGTAGGGCAATGTCAAGCACCGGACTTTATTTCTGCTGGGGATCATTTTAATCCAAATAAAAAGAAGCATGGGTTATTACATCCAAAAGGATTTGAAAATGGTGATTTGCCGAATGTGATTGCGGATGGCGAAGGGAAAATTAAGGCAGATATTATGGCACCGCAAGTGGCTTTAAAAGAAGGGAAAACAACGATGAATAGAAAAGACGGTGCATCGCTTATTATTACGGAAAATGCAGACGATGGGATGACACAACCAGCTGGAAATTCTGGAAAACGAATTGTATGCGGTGTAATTGTGAAAAAAGCTTCGGATCTAAAAAAAGAGAAGGAAAAAGGAAAATAAAGAAAACCGCGCATTTTAAAGGCTGCCAGGAAAGTCTCGGTGGCCTTTATATATTTTGATGGTATAAGTAGAAAAGGCAATATGTAATAAGTGTACATAGTCTTTCAGTTTGTCTTTGTTTAATTTATACTAAAATATATTTTCTAAAGGATGCCTGTTTTTTTCAATTGATATATGATTAGGATTATCGTTGGGGAAATTACCTAGAAAAACCTTTATAATAGAATATGCACATACATAAAAGGGGGGATTCTATGAAATTACTACGTTCACTGCTTATTCTTACGCTTGTTGTATTGTTAAGCGCATGTAATGGCAATATAGCAACAAAAATCACAAAGGTTCAAAACAACGGAGAAACTACTTTAAAAATTGGCTCTCTGCAAGGTTCTCACGAAGTGCAAACGATTAAAGTTGAAAATGGAAATGTGGAGATTCCTTATGAAGCATCCGTTGAAGAAGGTACAATTTTATTGCAAGTCATAAAAGGCGATCAGGTTATTCATGAAGAAGAAATCACTTCCGAAAAAGAGGGTCTGCTTTCTTTTGAAGCACCGAAACCTGGCTCATATGAATTGAGTGTAAGTGTGAAGGGTGAAAAAGAGAAAGCAAAAGGAATTAGGATACATACGAAGCTATGAAAAAATGGCAAGCGAATGGTACTCGCTTGCTCTCTTTGTTTTAAACCTCGCATGTGGCAGGGAAAGAGGTTTTTATGTCGTTTTTTTAACTCGGGTATATAGAGAACACGTACATATATAAGAAGGATAAATTTTAATCAAACTCCTAATATAGCTAGACTACTACATATTTATGTTAAATAGTAATAATGAGAGGAAAGAAAAGAATGGAGCCTAAAATAATAAGTATCCCAGCAAAAAACATTGTTGGAATTAGGAAAGAAACAACTTTTGTAAAAGATTCTGAAGTCACAATGGGAATATGGAAAACATTTATGCCATTAAGAAATCGTATCCCTTACAGAAGTAACTCTTGTTTTCTTTCTGTAAAGGTATTAAGCACCCCTTTAAATTTGAATGATATGAACTATACTTATGAAAAATGGGCTGCTGTTGAGGTGGAACATTTCGAAAATGATACTTCTTCAGAACTATCAACGCATACGTTAGCAGGAGGCTTATATGCTGTTTTTATCCATCAAGGAACAGCGTCTGATTTGAGCACATTTCAGTATATTTTTCAAGAGTGGTTACCGAATTCAAATTATAGCTTAGATGTAAGGGAGCATTTTGAAATTATGGATGATAATTATCATCCAGATGATTTAAACGCAAAAGAAGAAGTGTGGATACCAATAAAAGCTAACATAGCGGATAAATAAAAGAGCTGGAGAGAAAATTTCCAGCTCTTTTATTATAATAACCAGGTTCAAATCACATAGGTAGCTGTTCTTTAGAAGTACACGCAAATGTATATTGTAAGCGGCGGAGCGCATCTTCTAATACAGGGCGTGGACAGCCGATATTTAAACGAATGTGATGCTCACCGCCGGCACCAAATTTTTCTCCAGGCTCTACAATGATTTTTCCTTTTGTCTCTAATAATTCCATTCGTTTACTTTGTGTGAGTCCAAGTTTGGAACAGTCAATCCAAAGTAAGAACGTACCATCAGGCTGAATGACGGATAGTTTCGGAATATGCTGTTTAATAAAGTCACATGCAAATCGTGCATTCTCTTCTATATAAGCTAACAAATCTGCTAGCCATTCATTGCATTCTGTGTACGCACTTTGCATTGCTGCGTAAGCAAATGTGTTTAAACCATGAAAGCCTTGGCGATGCTGCACAGCGGTAAAGGCATCTCTCAGCTTTGCATTTGGAATAATAATAACCGATGCTTGCAGCCCAGCAATATTAAATGTTTTACTTGGAGCGATACATGTAACAGTTCGCTTCGCTAAGTTTGGTGATAAAGAGGCAAGTGGAATATGTTTACGTCCATTAAAGATAATGTCAGCATGAATTTCGTCTGCAATGACGGTTACATCATACAATTCGCAGAGCGCACCGAGTTTTGTTAACTCTTCCGCTGTCCATACACGTCCAATTGGATTGTGAGGACTACACAGAAACATCAGTTTTATATCTTGCTGAAATTGTTTCTCTAACTGTTCAAAATCCATTTTGTAAACACCGTTTTCTAAGCGCAGCGGATTAGTCAGCACTTGGCGCTCATTCGTTGCTACCATTTCGAAAAATGGGGGATATACAGGCGGTTGTACAAGCACTGAATCTTGCTTTTCAGTAAAAGCTTGTACAGAAACACTAAGTGCAGGAACGATGCCGGCGCTAAAGACAAGCCATTCTTTTTCAATAACCCAATTGTATTGTGTTTTTACCCAATGACAAATTGCTTCTTTTATTTGTTCACTTGAAGTGTTATAACCGAAAATAGGGTGTTGTAAACGTTTTGTTAAAGCATCTTGAATTGGTGAGGGAACAGGGAAGTCCATGTCTGCAATCCAGGCATGAAGAAGTTCCTCGTTTTTATGTGTATCCCATTTAACGGAGTTTGTTCCGCGGCGATTTATCATTTCGTTAAAGTTCCCCATATTTATTGCTCCTTTCGATTCTGGGATGAATATACTGAAAGTTCTATCATTTCTTCTAGCATAGCTGATATGATACGATAAAGGGAAGTGGAATTTAAGAAAAAGGCGGGAAGTGTATGGGGACATATGAAAAGATGATAGACTTTGTGAAGAAGTGGGATCCGTTTCAAATGGGGCCGGAATTTTATGAAACGGAAGCAAGCGACATCGTCTACATTGTAAGTACATTTGATGATGCAAAATATATCGCAAAGAAAATACAGCATATTTATTTAATATCATTTGATAGAACATTGCCGATTGAAAAATGTCAATGGTTAGCAGAACAATTGTTATTATTAAAAGACGGCGGAAGTTGTAGTCTATAAGTTCTTATTGAATAGCCAGGGTATAAGAAGCGGGTATCGAAAAGTTTACGGGAGGTGGGCTTTTCGATATCCGCTTCTTGTTTTAGGTTAATTAGCTAAGAAAGTTATAATTTCTTCGCATACGTGCTCTGGTTTTTCTTCAGGCAATAAATGTCCTGTGTTTTCATAGGAGATAAAGTGTGAATGCGGCAGGTCATTGTGCAGGCGGTGGCCAACTTCAATAGGAACAACACGATCTTTTTCTCCCCAAATGAGCAAGGTAGGTGTTGTGATTGTTTGTAGCTCTTTTGACGTTAAATCTCCTTCGCGATCTCGAATCATGCGGGTTAGTGCCGGAAAGATGCGATTATCATAAAAAGGCGCTGCATAGCCTTGCATCATTTCGTCATCGATTAAAGAATGATCGTGAACAACATTCATCAAATTATGGATGATACCTCGCCTTACAATCCAATTCTTTACGTATAAATGAAAGAACGGTAAATAGGAAGTATAAATAAGCGGCAGTTTCGCCCGTGATAAATAACTGGAGCTGCATAAAAGAACCGTCTTTTGAATGAAGTTAGGCCGCAATTTGTTTACATATAACGCAATTTGTCCTCCCATCGAATGTCCAACTAAAATAACGTTTTTTGTTTGTAAATGTTCCATAAGCTCAATGACAATCGTTGCGAGGTTCTCATAAGAGTATGTGAAATGATAGGATTTATCGCTTTTTCCAAATGGCGGTAGGTCCAGGGCAATCACGTTCCCTTGCTGAGCTAATAGCGGAATGAGACGCCGATAGCTAAAGGTTGAAGAGAGAAACCCGTGAATTAAAACAAATGTTGGTTTTTCTTCGGCACTGAAAGACTGATAGAGCTCATAATGAATCGTCATCCCTCTTGTAGAAAAGGTGAAGTGAGGGAGTTGAACTTCGTTTTCCATCTTCATCACTCCGTTGTTTTTTTGTTCATATCATCTCCTTTTTGAGTGGGAATTATCCTATATGAAAAGAGAAGGGAAAGTAGTAGTAAGTCTGGAATTTTTTAAGGGGAATGAAAAGTTTTTGGTTCATCAGCGTAACATGGGGTTGATTTGTTGAAAAAGAATCACTTTTAATACATGGAACGGAAAGCGTCCACTTGGAGTGGAGTGTACAGCTTATATGTCACTCCCCTGTCTTTTGGTGATGAACCAATTTTTTAGTAAATGAAGGAATAGGAGAGTTTATATGAACAGCGATTATCAAACACGAATGGAAACTGTTATAAGATATATTGAAGAGAACTACGCTGAGAAAATTGATCTCGATTCATTAGCTCAAGTATCACACTTTTCTAAGTATCATTTTAGTAGGATTTTTAAAGCGATAATTGGTGAAACTCCGATGTCTTTTGTGAATAAAAAACGTCTTCAAAAATCGATATACTACTTAACAGAAACGAACAAATCAATATTAGAGATAAGCAGTCTCTGTGGTTTTGAATCAGCTTCAACATTTCATGCATTGTTTAAAAAACACTTTCATGTCGTTCCCACTGATGTTAGAAAAAATCATTTTCATAATAGCAATTTTTCGTTATATATAAGCAAGAATCAAGAAGAGATGTCTACCTCCGTTTGCTACGCTAATGATAGCAATAATAACCTGTTAAGGAGGATATGGATAATGAACATTACGATTAAGGAATTACCTGATTATGAAGTAGCGTATGTGAGACACGTTGGGAGCTATTTAGAAACGTTTCGGGCATGGAGTAAATTGGGAGAATGGGCACATAAACATGGGATTGACCAAACACAATATTCGATTGGAATTTCATTGGATGATCCGAATTTTGTTGATGAATATGCTTGTCGCTATGATGCATGTGTAACAATCCCGAAAGGTTTTAATAAAGAAAATAATGATGACATACAATATAAAACTTTGAAAGGCGGTACTTACGCTTTGTATCAGTTTCATGATACTCTCGATAAATTTGCCCTTGCTTATCAAAGCATATTTGGACAATGGTTACCTAATAGTGGGTACGATGCAGATGATAAACCGTGCCTTGAATTTTGTATGAATAACCCAGCAACTGATCCAGAAGGGAAGGCAAAGGTTGACTTATACATTCCTATTAAAAAAGGGGATAACTACTCAGTTACTTTATGAAAAACCGACAGAAAAGCATCTTTTTAAATGGGCGAGAGGGACTGGCGATGCATAGGAGCGGTCAGGGCCTTTTCCTGCCACGTGCAAGGTTTGAAAACAAAAATAGACAATAGTGCAGGCTCCTGCCCTGTTTGCATGACAACAGTTTATATGTCAAAAAATGAATTTATAAGTAATAGAGAGACACACTTTCACTAAAATCATCCCCTTTTCTAAATTTCTAAAAGGTATAGCTGAGTAGTTACAAAAAGGGTATGAATAATGAAAACGCGCCTGCTTGTCAAAACAGGCGCGTTTTCATTATTTTAGTTCATTCACAACGTTCGGCGGTGTATGTCCTTGCAATCCAGCTACTAAATTTTTTGCTGCTGTCATTGCCATAGTTCGGCGTGTTTTTAACGTCGCAGAACCAATGTGAGGAAGCGTCACGACATTTTGCAGAGATAACAACGGGTTATCTTTTCCGATTGGTTCTTGCGTAAATGTATCAATGCCTGCTGCAAAAATTTTCTTTTGTTGCAGCGCTTCAATTAATGCTCTTTCATTTACTGTTTTCCCGCGGGATGCATTAATAAAAATGGCTGTTTCTTTCATTATATTAAATTCTTTTTCCCCGATTAAATGATACGTTTCTTCTGTTAATGGTGTTAGAAGGACAATAAAATCTGCTTTTTGCAGTAACGTTTCTAATTCGCAATATGTTGCGCCGAGCTCGCGTTCTGTTTTTTCTTTACGGCTTCGATTGTAGTATAAAACGTCCATATCGAAGCCGAATTTTGCGCGTTTTGCAACAACTTCACCGATGCGTCCCATGCCGATGATTCCGATTGTTTGATGATGAACATCTAAGCCGAAATGCTCTTTTCCAATTTCCGCATTCCATTGTCCTGACTTTACGTAACGATCGAGTTCACAAACGCGGCGCGATGCAGATAACATTAACGCAAAGACAAGATCAGCGACAGTATCATCTAACACGTATGGTGTGTTCGTTCCAATTATGTTTCTTTGCTTCATGGCTGTGATATCGAAGTTATCATAGCCGACTGAAATATTACTCACTACCTTCAATTGCGGAGCTGCTTCGAGTAGTTCATCATCAATAATAGCCCCGAAATTTAATAGTCCGTGTTTATCTTTTACTTTCTCTAATAGTACATGGCGCGGGATTTTTTCATTACTATCCCACTTTTCGTATTCATAATGCTCGGCAATATATTTTTCAACAAATGCAGGCACTTTTTCTGCAATGTAGATTTTTTGTTTCACAGTGTCAGCCCCTTTCTATTTTATTGTCACATAATTCCTTAAAAAAATCTTCTTTTCAAATAGGAAAAGCAGTCTGTATAATTTAGAAAATATCCAAAAAGGAAAGGGAGATTGTGATGACAGAAAAAGAGTTAGAATTGTTAGCTTGTCTTGAGAAAAGTAGCCGATTATCTGAAGAAACATTAGCCAAAATGTTAAACATAGATATAGAAGAAGTAATAGCAATTCTTGAGAAATTAGAAAAAGAAAGAGTGGTTGTCGATTATGTAACACTGATTGATTGGACAAAGGTAAAAGAACATACAGGTTTAACAGCAATGATTGATGTGAAAGTTACACCGAAGCATGGCGTTGGATTTGATGCGGTAGCAGAACAAATTTACCGATATCCAGAAGTAAAGTCGGTGTATTTAATGTCAGGGACATATGACCTTTCCATTACGATAGAAGGAAAAGGGATGGCTGAAGTTGCAACATTTGTAGCAGAGAAGTTAGCGACAATTGAATCTGTCGTATCAACGACAACGCATTTTATTTTGAAAAAGTACAAACATGAGGGAATTATATATGAAAATAAAGATGATGATAAACGAATTGTGGTGGCACCATGAGTAAATTTGAATTATCAAAAGTAGCACAATCTTTACAACCATCCGGTATTCGCAAGTTCTTTGATTTGGCTGCCGGTATGAAAGGGGTTATTTCATTAGGAGTTGGAGAGCCTGATTTTGTGACGCCTTGGAATGTAAGACAAGCATGTATTCGTTCGTTAGAAGAAGGGTATACAGCCTATACTGCGAATGCTGGATTGTTAGAGCTGCGTGAAGAAATATCAAAATATTTACACAAACAATTTTCAGTCGATTATGATCCGAAAGAAGAGATCATTGTAACAGTTGGGGCGAGCCAAGCGTTAGATGTGGCAATGCGTACCATTGTTAATCCTGGTGACGAAGTAATTATTGTTGAACCAAGCTTTGTATCATATGCGCCGCTTGTTACGTTAGCTGGCGGTGTACCAGTACCTGTGTCTACATCTCCAGAGAATGAATTTAAAGTGCAGCCGCATCAAATTGAATCGGTCATTACATCGAATACGAAAGCGATTTTACTATGTTCTCCAAACAATCCGACAGGAACGCTCTTAAATAAAGAAGAATTGGAGAAGCTTGCTGTTATTGTGGAGAAATACAGTTTAATTGTATTATCTGATGAGATTTATGCCGAGCTTGTTTACGATGAAACATATACAAGTTTTGCAAGTGTGAAACATATGCGTGATCATACGATTTTAATCTCTGGCTTTTCAAAAGGCTTTGCGATGACAGGCTGGCGCCTTGGATTAATTGCAGCTCCTAAACATTTTACAGAACTAATGTTAAAAATTCATCAATATTCGATGATGTGCGCGCCGACGATGTCTCAATTTGCGGCGTTAGAAGCGCTGCGTTCAGGAGAACAAGAGGTTATTCGTATGCGTGAGAGCTATAAACAACGCCGAAACTTTATGACAACTTCGTTTAATGAAATGGGATTAGACTGTCATATGCCTGGCGGAGCATTTTACGTATTTCCCTCGATTCGTTCGACTGGATTATCTTCGGCGGAATTTGCTGAACGTTTATTGTTAGCGGAAAAAGTTGCTGTTGTACCTGGAAGTGTATTTGGCGAGAGTGGAGAAGGGTTTATTCGCTGTTCGTATGCCACGTCACTTGAACAGCTTATGGAAGCAATGAAACGTATGGGACGATTTGTAGAGAATGAAAAAAGGACAAAACGTAATACGTTTTGTCCATAAAAGGGGGGGAATACTAGAAAGCCATGTGTTAGTATTTTATCCCCATATTTGAAGATTTATACATGTTAAAGGAATTTTTTTTATGAATTTTGAATCAAATCCAACTAGGTGGTATAATTTACTAATACAAAAGGTAAACATATGGGAGTGTTTCTTATGTTAAATAAATATCCAACTGGAGTGGTTGTAAAGGGGAAAGTAACAGGGATTCAAGATTATGGGGCATTCGTTGCATTAGATGAAGAAACACAAGGGCTTGTACACATATCTGAAATTACAAATGGATATGTGAAAGATATTCATGATTTTTTAAAAGTCGGAGATGAAGTGGAAGTAAAGGTACTTTCAGTTGATAAGAAGAACGGAAAAATGGGTTTGTCATTGAAGGCTGCCAAACGGAAACAAGGGAAAGTACGTATTCCAAATCCATCTGCAAATGGATTTAACACATTACGAGAAAAGTTAACAGAGTGGATTGAAGAATCACAAATTACAAAATAAAAGCAGGGAGTTATGCTCCCTGCTTTTATTCGTGTTACATTATGATATAAAATAATCAAACGTTTCTTTTGCTGCACTTGTAATCAGTATAAAGAAACGCCCGTATGTCGGAAGGTAGAGAAGCGTCATAATCTCCACTTGTTTATAAAACAAGCGGAGATATGTGTTTTATAAAATCATAAAAGAGTTATCTAACTTGGCGTGCTTCTGGGTGTGTTCCAAGCTCTTCAGAAGGTTTAAATAATAAACCAAGGTTAATTAAACCTGAAATACCTACAATGCCGTAGATAATTCGAGCAAGCGCTGTATCTTGTCCGCCGAATATAGCTGCTACTAAATCGAATTGAAAGAAGCCAATGAGTCCCCAGTTTACTGCGCCAATAATCGTAAATACTAAAGCGATGCGTTGTAATGTACTCATTTTAAGCAGTCCCTCCTTAAATGATGAAGCGCAAACGAGCTACGTTTACTCGCTTATCGAGCTTCTTTTATAGAATGGATACCTTTTGCCCTTCTTATACAAAAAAATTTAAAATTCTCGTTGTATACTTATCTATACAAAGGACAGAAGTTATGACGATTTTGTAAAAAAAATAAATTGGGTACGCTTACAATTTGTAGTTCGCTTGATTTACAACGGTTGTTTCGCTAAAGTGAAGACAGAAATACATATAGACATTGTATTGGAGGCAAAAAAATGAGCACACATGTAACGTTTGATTATTCAAAAGCATTATCGTTCATTAGTGAACACGAGCTAACATACTTACGTGATGCAGTAAAAGTATCACACCATGCAATCCATGAAAAAACAGGAGCAGGAAACGATTTCTTAGGCTGGGTAGAACTTCCTCTTGCATACGATAAAGAAGAATTTTCTCGCATTCAAAAGTGTGCAGAGAAAATTAAAAATGACTCTGACATTTTACTTGTTGTTGGTATTGGTGGTTCTTACTTAGGAGCACGAGCAGCGATTGAAATGTTAAATCATTCTTTCTACAATATACTGTCTAAAGAAAAGCGTAAAACGCCACAAGTGCTATTTGTTGGACAAAACATTAGCTCCACTTACATGAAAGATTTAATGGATGTATTAGAAGGTAAAGACTTCTCAATTAATGTTATTTCTAAATCAGGTACAACAACAGAACCTGCAATTGCATTCCGCATTTTCCGTAAATTATTAGAAGAGAAATATGGAAAAGAAGAGGCGCGTAAACGTATTTATGCAACAACAGATAAAGCGCGCGGTGCTTTAAAAACATTAGCTGACGAAGAAGGATACGAAACATTCGTGATTCCAGATGATGTTGGTGGACGTTTCTCTGTATTAACACCAGTTGGTTTATTGCCGATTGCTGTAAGTGATTTAAATATCGAAGAAATGATGCAAGGGGCAGCTGCAGGTCATGATGATTTTGCAAAATCAGAGCTTGAAGAAAATCCAGCTTACCAATATGCAGTTGTACGTAATGCTTTATACAATAAAGGAAAAACAATTGAAATGCTTGTCAACTATGAACCAGCACTTCAATATTTCGCTGAATGGTGGAAACAATTGTTTGGTGAGAGTGAAGGAAAAGATCAAAAAGGTATTTTCCCATCTTCCGCAAACTTCTCAACTGACCTTCATTCTTTAGGTCAATACATTCAAGAAGGACGCCGTGACCTATTTGAAACAGTTCTAAAAGTAGGCAAATCTACACATGAACTGAAAATTGAATTAGATGAGAACGATTTAGATGGATTAAACTACCTTGTTGGCGAAACAGTAGACTTCGTTAACACAAAAGCATACGAGGGAACATTACTTGCACATAGCGATGGTGGTGTACCAAACTTAATCGTAAACATTCCTGAACTAAATGAGTATACATTCGGTTATCTCGTATACTTCTTCGAAAAAGCATGTGCGATGAGCGGCTACCTACTAGGCGTAAATCCATTTGACCAACCAGGCGTAGAAGCATACAAGAAAAACATGTTTGCCTTGCTTGGAAAGCCAGGATTCGAAGAACTAAAAGCAGAATTAGAAGAACGTTTAAAGTAAGAAAAGCGGAGCCGGCTCGTATAGAATGAGAGGTGGATGGAGCTCCTGACGTAGAGGCGTTTTCTGCCTCGCAGGAAGGCGCGAAGCCACCGAGCATTCTAGCCGGTGTAGCTAGACAATAAGAAAAGCGGAGCCGACTGTTTAGGCTCGTCGGCTAAGGTTCTTTCGCACAGAAAGTGTTTTTTACTTTCTCGTGCGGAAGGTTCTTAGACGGGAGGGCCTAGTCGCTAGAGCTAGACAGTAAGAAAAGCGGAGCTGTTGGGATCATCCCAACAGCTTTTTTTTATAGTAAATACTCGTCGGATAATATCGAGGAATCCTTATACTGTGTCGAATCGCCGATATATGGAGTTCGAATTGGGCATGCTAAAAAAAATCTAGAAAGGATGATCCATTTGATTCAGATTCATTCGAAGCTACAAGGAAAAACGTTTGCCCTTTTCAAATTAGAAGAAATATTAAAGCCGCTGGGCTATACAATTGGCGGGAATTGGGATTATGAGAAGGGGTGTTTTGACTATAAAATGGATGAAGAGGAAGGATATCAATTTTTACGATTACCGTTTACGGCAGTTGAAGGAGAACTCGATGTAAATGGAGTTATCGTTCGCCTTGATACACCGTACCTTCTGTCACATGTGTATCAAGACGAATTAGATGATGAAGTGAATACATTTACAGCAGGGATAACGTCTTTCGATCAGTTTACAGAGCCGAAAGATCCAGATGGAGATATTCAAGCGAAATATATTGATATTGGAAAAGCTCTAGTTCGGGAATTAGAAGTGTATCTTCTTAATGTTTAATTACAATTAGTAAATCATTTTTTTTCAGAGTAAATGAATGAATAGGATTTATATGATAGTGCCCGTCACGTTGTAGGCCGAGTAAGAGTATGTTTTGTTTTAATAAATCGCAGTTACAATATTCGAATGTTTCTCCATCATATTTCTCAGAAATATACAGGAGTTGTAATTTATTCGCAGTAATTTCATTGTAAATTGTAAACAGCACTTCTGAAATCGAAGGAAATAATAAAGAAGCAGCAAACACATAACTTGTTAATTTATTTCCTTCAATAATTTCTGTTGCACCTGCTCGTTTAGCGTTATGAATTTGATCGGAAGTTAACATTTCAACGATACAATGTATATTTGGGTTTAATCCTTTCGCTGTTAAGATGGTTAAAATAGACTGTGTATCAGCAGAGCTCTCGCTTTTTTCTTTGTCAGCTGTAATCAAAATAGTATGTGCAGTACAAATGTTTGCTTTGAGTAAAATATGATCATGATGAGGGCAACCTTTAATAAATTGTAGATGATGAAATGACTTTGGCAGCAAAGGAAGTGTTTCGTCTATAAGGACAATATCAAGGTTTGGTTGTAATACGCGCATTTGACTTACTACATGCTTTACACGTTCGTTCCAACCGACGACGATCATATGTTGATGACAAGAGGCGGCCTCTTCACCTTTTATTTTCATGTATTGTTTACTAATCATTTCTGTAGCAAATGAAACCATATAATAAGAGCCGAATCCGGTTCCTAACAAAATGAGAATAATTGCGAGGATTTTTCCTTGTATACTATGAGGAACGTAATCGCCGTATCCAACAGTGAACGTTGTGACAAGTGCCCACCATATACCGTCAAACCATGTTCGAAAGTGAACGGGTTCTAATTTATGTATAAGAAATCCAAAGAAGAGAATGAATAAGCTAATTAAGGTGACTAGACGTAAAATAATAGAATTGCGAAATGTATCTAAGATACTACTTCTTGCATTCAATGTTTGTAGCTCCTCCCGCATCAATATAGTTATCCCGCTATTTGTGGACAGTAAGACCCCCACTGATGGAAGTTTCACTTTATATTGTTGCCATTATGAAAAAAGAAAAACCCCCTCATAAGTGAGGGAGTTGTCAGATACTTTCCACTTCGGTTTGTTGAACGCTATTAAGCTGTTGGATTGCATAGTATACATCAGCTGTACGTATTTTTTGGTCAACAGATAGTTTCATTTGTATGAAATGGGCTCCAGTTTCTAATGTTTTAAGTTTCATGTTTTTAACTTTTATATCCATCTTTTTTATGTCATCGATGACGGTAGGGATATTTTCCATACTATTTATGACAAGGTTTACAGCGATTTCACGCTGCCTGAGGGACTTTGGTCCTAAAATATTCATTACAAAAGGGATAAGTTCTACGCTGATCATAAGAAAACACATACCAGAAATAGCTTCTAGATAAAAACCGGCTCCCACTGCAATGCCAATTCCTGATGCTCCCCAAATCATAGCGGCGGTAGTCAGGCCTGCAATACTATCGTTACCTCTACGTAAAATAACCCCTGCTCCTAAAAAACCAATTCCTGATACAACTTGAGCTGCTAAGCGGAGAGGATCCATGCCAATTCGGTTTGAAAGTGAGCTAGGTAAATTATAAGCTGCTTCAATCGAAACGATGGTAAGCAAGCAACTGATAATAGAAATAACTAAGCAAGTTTTTAAACCTAGTGGTTTTCGCTTTAATTCACGCTCTAAACCAATTGCAAATCCTAAAATGGCAGAGAGGCCTAACTTAAGTAATAAATCGAAGTGTTCCATTTGTATTCCTCCCCGTAATTTAGTGTAATAGATGAACTGATATTTTTAGTATATGGTACAAGAAAGGAAATTTGGCCAGTTTTTATAAAAAATATTGAAAAAGGGTGTTGCATTTCGAAATTCACCATGATATATTAATAAACGTCGCTGATGCACGAAAGCAGAAAGCAGACAGAAAAAAGAAATGAAAAACAATGTTGACATCGAAAAACAAAGGTGTTAACATAAGGAAGTCGCAATTGAGCGGCGGATAAGTTCTTTGAAAACTGAACGAAACAAACAACGTGAAACGTCAATTTTTATTTATGATGCTAGACAAACTAACTTTATTGGAGAGTTTGATCCTGGCTCAGGATGAACGCTGGCGGCGTGCCTAATACATGCAAGTCGAGCGAACCGATTAAGAGCTTGCTCTTAAGAAGTTAGCGGCGGACGGGTGAGTAACACGTA
>NZ_JBAWSX010000027.1:0-39519 GCF_037104725.1 Bacillus bruguierae
AAAGCATCTAAGCATGAAGCCCCCCTCAAGATGAGATTTCCCATAGCGTTAAGCTAGTAAGATCCCTGAAAGATGATCAGGTTGATAGGTTCGAGGTGGAAGCGTGGCGACACGTGGAGCTGACGAATACTAATAGATCGAGGACTTAACCATATAATATGAAGCAAGTGTTATCTAGTTTTGAGAGAATATAAAAAACTTGTTGACTTTTTCGGTGAATCAAGTATAATAATGATTGTCTCAAATGAATATAGTCTGGTAATGATGGCAGAGAGGTCACACCCGTTCCCATACCGAACACGGAAGTTAAGCTCTCTAGCGCCGATGGTAGTTGGGACTTTGTCCCTGTGAGAGTAGGACGTTGCCAGGCAAATGGAGGATTAGCTCAGCTGGGAGAGCACCTGCCTTACAAGCAGGGGGTCGGCGGTTCGATCCCGTCATCCTCCACCATATAATCTTAAATGTCGGAGGGGTAGCGAAGTGGCTAAACGCGGCGGACTGTAAATCCGCTCCTTCGGGTTCGGCAGTTCGAATCTGCCCCCCTCCACCATTTCGATGGGCTATAGCCAAGCGGTAAGGCAACGGACTTTGACTCCGTCATGCGCTGGTTCGAATCCAGCTAGCCCAGCCATTTAAGAGCCATTAGCTCAGTTGGTAGAGCATCTGACTTTTAATCAGAGGGTCGAAGGTTCGAGTCCTTCATGGCTCACCATTTTTAAAATGTAATATGCGGGTGTGGCGGAATTGGCAGACGCACCAGACTTAGGATCTGGCGCCTTTGGCGTGGGGGTTCGACTCCCTTCACCCGCACTCTTAATTAAATAAGCAATAAGTCATATATGTTTTGCGGAAGTAGTTCAGTGGTAGAATACAACCTTGCCAAGGTTGGGGTCGCGGGTTCGAATCCCGTCTTCCGCTCCAATTTTCAATATGACGCCGGGGTGGCGGAACAGGCAGACGCACAGGACTTAAAATCCTGCGGTGGGTGACCACCGTGCGGGTTCGACCCCCGCCCTCGGCACCATATGCGCCCGTAGCTCAATTGGATAGAGCGTTTGACTACGGATCAAAAGGTTAGGGGTTCGAGTCCTCTCGGGCGCGCTTTATTAACGGGAAGTGGCTCAGCTTGGTAGAGCACCTGGTTTGGGACCAGGGGGTCGCAGGTTCGAATCCTGTCTTCCCGATAGTTTTTTAAAATGGGGCCTTAGCTCAGCTGGGAGAGCGCCTGCCTTGCACGCAGGAGGTCAGCGGTTCGATCCCGCTAGGCTCCACCATTAAAGCTTCATATATACGGAGGTATACCCAAGTTCGGCTGAAGGGATCGGTCTTGAAAACCGACAGGCGGCGAGAGTCGCGCGGGGGTTCGAATCCCTCTACCTCCTCCATTTTTTATTTAAAAGAATATTATATCATCGCGGGGTGGAGCAGTCTGGTAGCTCGTCGGGCTCATAACCCGAAGGTCGCAGGTTCAAATCCTGTCCCCGCAACCAATGGTCCCGTGGTGTAGTGGTTAACATGCCTGCCTGTCACGCAGGAGATCGCCGGTTCGACCCCGGTCGGGACCGCCATTTACATAAAGGCTCGGTAGCTCAGTCGGTAGAGCAGAGGACTGAAAATCCTCGTGTCGGCGGTTCGATTCCGTCCCGAGCCACCATTTTTTTTTGTAAAAAAACTAGCCGGCTTAGCTCAATTGGTAGAGCAACTGACTTGTAATCAGTAGGTTGGGGGTTCAAGTCCTCTAGCCGGCACCACTTAGGGGCATAGTTTAAAGGTAGAACAGAGGTCTCCAAAACCTCCGGTGTGGGTTCGATTCCTACTGCCCCTGTAAGAAATATGGGCCTATAGCTCAGCTGGTTAGAGCGCACGCCTGATAAGCGTGAGGTCGATGGTTCGAGTCCATTTAGGCCCACCATATTCCGCAGTAGCTCAGTGGTAGAGCTATCGGCTGTTAACCGATCGGTCGTAGGTTCGAGTCCTACCTGCGGAGCCATGGCCCGTTGGTCAAGTGGTTAAGACACCGCCCTTTCACGGCGGTAACACGGGTTCGAATCCCGTACGGGTCATTATAAAAAGAGTCAGCACTATGCTGACTCTTTTTATTTGAAGAAAAATAATATTATACATTATATTTTCTGTATATCGTATTTATTATAACGAATTATAATTACTTCTGATTAATGATCTCCTTATACATATATTTATTGAGCTACTTTTGGACAGTAAGAATGAGAATGCTTCAACTAACCAAAAGTAGTCGAATAAAGAAAATCTACTGATGGCCGTATCAAGCTATTATAACAATAAGTATATCTTTATCATATTATAAAATGTTTTATTTTTTATTATAAATAATGAAGGATTTTGTATGATTTTGTGTAATTAGGAAAGAATATAGTACATTATATTTTTACCAATTGATTATTTTAGCTATACTCAGAATTGAACTACATCAATTCATTTTGATGATTGTACAACGGAATGTTGCATGAATATTTTACGGTATAAAGTATTTCTTTTACTAACCTCATCCTGCTTATTGCTCTGTATCTTTACAAGCTGCCTTCTCAAATAAGAACGATAAAGTCTATATTTACTCTCCGCAATTCTAAAGTTTTTAGAATTGGTCATTGTAACTGTGAATATCCAATTTATTTTGCGTTTTATGATTACATAGTTTTCTACATTTGATAAAGTGTAATTTCATCTGTTTTTAATAAGAGATGGTATCTCGTTTATCTTTTAAGGAACTTGCGAATTGAAATGAAGAGGGTTGGAGATGCTAAAGTGTGTAAAGGAGGGTAATATATTTATGACAACTGTTCGAGAATTGATGAGCACGAATATTGTACAATGTACATCACTAGATAACGTATATGAAGCAGCGGTGAAAATGAAAGAAGAAGATATAGGAATGATTCCTGTTGTGGAGAATAATCAAGTTATCGGACTTGTAACAGACCGTGATTTGGTTGTGCGGGGAATTGCAGAAAAACATCCAGGTTCCAATCAAATTACAAATGTTATGACAACACAAATTATTTCTGTGTCACCTGATGACGCTATTGAAAAAGCGACAGAGTTAATGGCACGTTACCAAATAAGAAGATTGCCAGTAGTTGAACATGGACAACTTGTTGGGATGCTATCACTTGGTGATTTAGCAACAACTAAATATGCAGATGATCAAGCAGGCGTTGCCTTAAGTGAAATATCAGAGCAAACAGACTAAATAAATACTTTTATTCTGTTTGCAATTTGCTATTTGAGGGCAGGAATGCTTCATCTGAAAATTTATTTGAAAGCAATGATGTAGTGAAGGATAAGCATGTTAATATGCGCCTAATTAGTTTAATTCATAATCTGTGGGGGTTTCCCCGCAGATTAAATTCACATTTTATGTAAATTATTTTTGGAATTTTTGTTAATAACTATTAACATATGAAAAAAATGATATACTAATAAATATAAGCATTATATGTTATTTTGAATATAATAATATTGATGGATAGTTTAATAGCATTCAAATATTTTATCATACATATAGAAAATGGAGGGGGAATTATATGGGGATTGTGCAAACCGAACCCAATTGGAACTTGGTTACGGATGCGTATACAGAGCCGGAAAATTTTGCGGATTTACTCTCTTTACTTATACCAAAGTATCCAAAAGGAGAAGGAAAAGAACGAACTATTCTGGCTTGGAAAGAAAAAGAATTTTATAAGAAAGAAAATTTAATTCTTTTTATTTTATATGGAATGAAAAAATTACATGATTTACCGAAGTTTCATAAAGATGAAATGCCAACTTTAGTTCGAATTATTCGTTTATGCCAAGAAGTAGGATGGTATCAACAGGCCTATGATTTTATGATTGCTGAAGGATTAGAGGAATTCGTACAAACATCGCTAGAGTATGAATCATGGGATGCATTTACACAAGTAGTTGCTTGGAATTATTTAATTATAAAACAAAAGGTTACGGAATTAGAAAGTAATGATGATTTTATTTGGGAAAGAATTAAGTTTAATGTAGAGTGTATTGAAAAGTATAAAACACTTTTGTCTCATAAAGAAATGATGGAGTTTATGTTTCTCTATCTTTGTAAACAAGCAAAGGGATTA
This sequence comes from Bacillus bruguierae, assembly GCF_037104725.1. Lineage (NCBI taxonomy): Bacteria > Bacillati > Bacillota > Bacilli > Caryophanales > Bacillaceae > Bacillus > Bacillus bruguierae. The sequence goes on from NZ_JBAWSX010000027.1 coordinate 4,125, forward strand.
TCAAAAGAGAAGTTAGATGAAATTTTAATGGAGTTAGCAATATATTGCAATACGTATATTTGTGATATATACACGTTAGATTTATTAAAAAAATATAGAAAATGTACGGATTTCTTAACATATTATGAACCAAGCCATGCTGCTGTAGCATGCCAGCGTGCAGTGATTGCACAAATATCTGATCGTCTTAATCCGTTGAAGACAACTCATGTTGATGATTATTTGTTTGTTATAAAAGAGATGATGGAACATATGTCGTTGGAATTTATAACAAAATATGAGCACTTTATTGGGCAATTATTATCATACATTCCATTTTTTGAAATGATTCAAGTTCCACAGCAAATGTATTATTGTGAAGAACTTATGCATATATGTAAAGGAATCGATTATAAAGAGGAACTACTACGCAATTATATATTTATACAATTACCAAATTGTTTTCCTTCCTTTATTAAGCAATTTTTAAAGAATAAGCGCTATGCATCAATACATGATATTTTATTTTATTGGTGTAGCGACGAACAACGTATGAATTTAGAACATAAATATAATTTAAGTTTTATTTATGAGCAGTATGCATGCGGGTAAAATAGAAAAGTAGTTTTATGTTAGATTTTTAATTTGTATTTATATATATTCGTTTGAATTTTTTGAAATATAAATCACTGCTATGTAGAATATGACATGACTGCTACTTGCTTCTCCTTTTGTTTTAAACTTTGCATGAGGTGAGAGCAAATCGTTCGTATGCGCGGCCAGATGCTCTCGTGCCCCAAAAAAGAAAGAGTTATGCTTTTTTTAAACTTGTATATATAGAACATAAATAAGGATTCCACATCATGTGGAATCCTTATTTAATAGTAAAGAAAAAAGAAATCAATCCCAAAGAATCGTGGCATTATTTTCCCACTTTCCATGTTTCTTCATGTTGTTGTTGTTTACGATGTTTTGGAACATATATATACTGAGATACTATCAGAAGAATAGTCATAAAAAATACTGGAAACATTGCGGAGACATGTAAGCCATTAAAAATGATGCTTGTTAATAAAGAACTTATAATGAATAGTGCGGTATATATGTGTGAAATATGTCGCTTTAGTCGAATTTTGAATGTTTCCATCATCACTTCACAAGCAACAAACGCAATAATAATGCTTAAAAATACAATGTTTGTGTTATAAATTAATAAGCAATAAACTAAACCGAAAAATGCGAAACACTCAATAATTAATGCAATATTACGTGCCATTATGCGTTACCTAACTAAGAAAGGAAGTGGATTTACAGCATTTGTTTTTTCAAAATTCCATTCCCCGTTATGTAATTCAAAATGTAAGTGTTGTCCATGCGAATGTCCTGTATTTCCCATATAACCGAGCAATTGGCTTGTTACCACTGTATCTCCTGCTTTGACAGCTCGACTTTTCATGTGAGCATATACAGTTGTGTATAAATTCCCGTTTATACGATGAGCAACAAATACAACATTTCCATAGCTTGTAGAATAATATGATTTAACAACAGTTCCAGGTGCTGCAGCTTGGATTGGAACATTTCCTGTTGCTGCAATATCTACGCCATAGTGCATTTCTCCCCAGCGTATATCAAATTCCGAGCTGATTTTTCCTTGAGCAGGATATTTAAATACAGCTGGAATAGATGGTGTAGCTTTCTGTTTTGGTTGCTGCTGTTGTTGTCTTTGTGTTATACAATGCTGTGCGACATAGCCATATCCTGATCCGTAGCGAATTTTATACCATGTTCCCATATTTTCAACGACTTGTATTTGTGTCCCATTGGTTAAAGAACCGATAATAGCTGTATTTGTTCCTGCTCCGCTACGTACTTTTAATGTCGGAGTGGCAACATAGTAAGAACTTCCACCTTGCACAGTAATTCCTTTAACTAATGGCTGATCGGCGTTAGATAAAAATTCTTTCTTTACATAGCCGCTTGTTCCATTTTGTATAACTTTATACCATCCCTCTTGTTCTTCTTGAACAGTAACAAATTTTCCATTTGGTAATACAGTAACAATTTCAGATTGTGTATTTGGTTCAGAGCGAACGTTTACTGCATCCGCATTTACGATATATTGATTTCCACTATCGTGTGGTTTTGTTAAAGAAATTGCTTCTTTTTTTACATAGCCAGTTTTATTGTGAACGTGAACTTTATACCATTCATTTGTTGTTTCAAGAATTGTAATGGGAGTGCCACGCGTAATGCTGTCAATAACATAATCTGTCCCATTAGGACTATTGTACATTTGTAATGTTTTCGTTTTTACATAACCAATTTTTGTTTTTGATGTTTGCTCTGCTGTTACGGTATGTATATTAGATTCTGCTATAGAGGGGAGCATAGAAGCAACTGCTACAGTAGTTGCTGTTATTGTTGCGACTTTTAAATTCATATATTCATAGACCTCCTTATGTAATCAATTATTATGATTAAAATCATAATGTAAAGATATTGAGTTTGTAATATATTCGTTGATTAAAAACAAATGAATGCTTTTTCTCTATATATACAAGTTAAAAAATTGACATAAACACTCCTTTCTTTTTAGGGAGAGCATTTGGCCGTGCATAGAAACGGTCAGGGCCTTTTCCTACTACACGCAAGGTAGAAGACAAAAGGATAAAGCAAGTAGCGGTCATGTTATATTCTGCATAGTAGCGACTTATATGTCGGAAAATTTAAATGGATATAGATTATAAAGCTATATAATAAAAGGATAGCAGATTTATAGCTGTTATGGAAATAGATAGAAGAAATTCGTTTTTTTCTGAACTTACAATATGTTTTTATAATGTTTTATTTTGTTTAAACGATTAGTGTTTCACTTTATCCCACATTAACGGGCAGTAAGATCCCCACCTCAAGATTCAGAGAGAAACAAAGAAGATAGGTGGGGGATGAAGAAAACCCCCACTGACGGAAGTTTCACTTCATAAATGAAAAGAGTTGCCGATGAGATATGGCGATGGTATACTGACTATGTTAAATGAATATAATGCTAGGGGAGCTAGTGTTGCTAGCTGAGAGTAAGACCTATAGTCTTTGACCCTTGAACCTGATCTAGATGATGCTAGCGTAGGGAAGCAACTTGGACGATATAAATAACGTCCCCGTTTCTTTATGCATAGAAACGGGGATTTTTTATTGAAAATTTTATAGAACACCACTAGGGGTGCTTAAAAGCTGAGAGAGGTAAAAACCTTAACCCTTATGACCTGATCTAGGTGATGCTAGCGTAGGGAAGTGGAAACAACAAATGAGGTTTTCTTTTGTTTGCTGTGGCCACTTCTTATATAGAAGTGGTTTTTTATTTGGGAATATATATACAGGAAGGGGAAACTGAGATGACATTTTGTGAAAGACTATTTGAAAAAGTGCAACCTGTTTGGGAAAAAAGTCATAATCATCCATTTGTAACAGGTATGGGAGATGGAACGTTAGAGAAAGATAGATTTCAACATTATATTGTTCAAGATTATTTGTATTTGTTAGATTATGCAAAGTTATATGCAATCGGTGTTGTAAAAGCAACAAATCCAAAAGTGATGGCGAAGTTTGCTAAACAAATTGATGGCATTTTAAATGGGGAAATGACGATTCATAAACAATATGCAAAACGTTTAGGAATTTCTGTTGAAGACATGGAATTAGCAAAGCCGTCTGCTATGAATCTAGCATATACAAACTATATGATGTCCGTCTCACAAAACGGTACACTTGCTGAGTTAATTGCAGCATTGCTTCCATGTATGTGGAGTTATTGGGAGATTGGAAAGCGTTTGAATGCTATTTCAGGAGCACGTGATCATGAATTTTTTGGCGAGTGGATTCGAGGATACAGCTCTGAAGAATATGGGGATCTTTGTATATGGTTAATTGATTTATTTAATGAAATTACAATTGGGAAAACAGAAGAAGAACTAAATCGTTTAGAAGAAATCTTCTTATATTCCAGTCGGTTTGAATACTTATTTTGGGATATGGCATATCGTAAGGAGATGTGGGGTTTTGAGGAGCAAGAACATACTACAATTTCGTAACGTTTCTTTTCGACAAACGAATTGTTTGAAAACATTTTAAAGTAGGCGAATGGATATGAAAGCTGAGCTTCACGTTATATCAAATGGTCGTATGTCATTTGAAGAGTTAGCACATATAGCAACTGATATTGAAAGTGAAATAGATTATTTGCACATTCGTGAGCGAGAGAAAAGTACGAAAGAGTTATATGAAGGTGTGGAAAAGCTCTTATATAAGGGATTTCCTTCTTCTAAACTTGTCATCAATGATCGGATTGATATTGCAATTTTATTCAATATTAGACGTGTCCAACTTGGACATCGCAGCGTGGATGTAAAGCTTGTTAAAGAAAAATTTTCTTATTTACATGTTGGTTACTCCGTGCATTCATTTGAAGAAGCTGTATCTGCTTTTCAAAGTGGTGCAGATTCTCTTCTGTATGGGCATTTGTTTCAAACAAACTCCAAAAAGGGAGTTCCGCCAAGAGGATTAGCAGGGATTACGGAAATGGCAAACCGTTTAACAATTCCAATTACCGCTATTGGAGGGATTACTCCTAATCATACAGCAGAGGTACTCGGCACTGGGGCTACTGGCATTGCAATTATGTCCGGAATTTTAAGTGCCGTAAAACCGAATGAACAGGCAAAGTTATATAAGGAAACGATACGAAAGTGGGCGAGAAATCATGAAAAAAATATATGATGTTGCCATCGTTGGCGGCGGTGTAATCGGAAGTTCGGTTGCACATTTCCTTGCTGAAAGAGGTTATAAAGTTGCCATCATTGAAAAACAAAAGATTGCTTCTGAAGCCTCTAAAGCAGCAGCCGGATTATTAGGTGTACAGGCGGAATGGGATGAATACGATCCGCTGTTTGAGTTAGGCAGGAAAAGCCGCGCGATGTTTCCAAAACTTGCAAGTCTATTACGTGATAAAACCGGAATTGATATTGGATATGAAGAAAAAGGAATTTACCGCATCGCTCAAAATGAAGAAGAGAGTATACGGCTTCTTCATATTATGAAATGGCAGCAGCAAACAGGAGAAGAGTCTCATTTTATCTCAGGAGAAGAATTGCGGGAAAAAGAGCCCTATTTATCTACTTCTATTATTGGAGCAGTCTACCACCCAAAAGATGGTCATGTGATTGCCCCAGAGCTGACGAAAGCATTCGCTCACTCTGCTGCGCTATCTGGAACGGACATATATGAAGAAACTGAAGTATTTGATATTCAAATGAAAGATAATCGCGTAACAGGATTATATACAACAGAAGGCACAATTGCATGTGAAAATGTAGTAATTGCTGGAGGCTCGTGGAGTACAAAACTATTAAAATATTTTCATTGTGAATGGGGAACATATCCTGTGAAAGGTGAAGTTGTTGCAGTGCGCAGCCGTAAGCCATTATTACAAGTACCTATTTTTCAAGAGCAATTTTATATCGCACCGAAGCGCGGTGGACGCTATGTCATTGGAGCAACAATGAAATCTCATACATATAACAAGGCGGTGCGTCCAGAAAGTATTACTTCTATATTGGAGCGCGCGTATCGGATTCTTCCAGCATTAAAGGAAGCAGAATGGGACGGGGCATGGGCAGGATTACGTCCACAATCGAATCATAGTATGCCATATATCGGCAGACATGCAGACATTACTGGTTTATATGCTTGTACGGGCCATTATCGAAATGGAATTTTATTAAGTCCAGTTTCAGGAGAATATATGGCTGATCTTATAGATGGAAAGCAAAGTAATGATTTACTAGATTCGTTGCTTTCACAATCTATGTAAATAGAAATTAAAAAATAATCTAAAACCCATTCTTTTTTGGGGGGGACGAGAGCGTCTGGCCATGCATAGAAACGGTCAGGGCCTTTTCCTACCACATGCGAAGTTTAAACAAAGGGAGAAAGCAAGTAGCGGTCATGTTTTGCTTTGCATAGCCGTTATTTATATCTTTCGTAAGGGGATGAAAGCTTGAATTTAAAAGTGAACGGAAGGCAAGTTGATGTGTCAAGTGATATTAAGACAGTGGCTGATTTGCTTATTCATTTAGGATTAGAGACGAAAATTGTTGTAGTAGAACGCAATCAAGATATTTTACAAAAAGAGGATCATCAAGATACATCTGTTTTTGAGGGAGATCAAATTGAGATTGTAACATTCGTAGGAGGCGGTTGATTATGTTAAAGATTGGACCATTTACTTTTCAGTCTAGATTATTATTAGGAACAGGGAAATTTTCAGATTTTGATGTGCAAAGGAAAGCGATTGAAGTATCAGAAGCAGAAATTTTAACATTTGCAGTGCGTCGTATGGATATTTTTGATGCAGAGCAGCCCAATTTACTAGAAAAAATTGATGTAACAAAGTATACCCTTCTTCCAAATACAGCAGGAGCAAAAACAGCAGAAGAAGCCGTGCGCATTGCGAAATTAGCGAAAGCATCAGGTTTATGCGACATGATTAAAGTAGAAGTAATTGGTGATGATAAAACGTTATTACCAGACCCAGTTGAAACGTTAAAAGCATCAGAAATGCTATTAAAAGAAGGGTTTATCGTTTTGCCGTATACGTCTGATGATGTTGTGTTAGCACGTAAATTACAAGAATTAGGTGTCCATGCAATTATGCCAGGTGCATCACCAATCGGTTCTGGTCTTGGTATTGTAAATCCGTTAAATTTAAGCTTTATTATCCAGCAAGCAACTGTTCCCGTTATTGTTGACGCGGGCATTGGTAGTCCAGCTGACGCAGCATTTGCGATGGAATTAGGCGCAGAAGGCGTGTTATTAAATACAGCTGTTTCCGGGGCAAAAGATCCTGTGAAAATGGCAGAAGCAATGAAGCTTAGTATTCAGGCAGGAAGATTAGGTTTTGAAGCAGGACGTATTGCACGTAAGCGCTGCGGGACCGCGAGCAGCCCGTTAGAAGGAATGAGTGTTCTTGAATAGCCGATATTCCCGTCAAGTGTTGTTCTCTCCAATTGGGGAAGAAGGGCAGAACAAAATAAGAGAAAAACATGTACTGATTATCGGCGTGGGAGCGCTTGGTAGTGCAAATGCAGAAATGCTCGTTCGCGCTGGAGTTGGCAAAGTGACGATTGTTGATCGTGATTATATTGACTGGAGTAATCTGCAGCGCCAACAGTTATACTGCGAGGCAGATGTAGAAAATCATTTACCAAAAGCAGTGGCAGCTAAGCGGCGCTTACAAGCCATTAATAGTGATGTAGTTGTAGAAACTTATGTGCAAGATGCAACAGCAGAAGAACTAGAAGAACTTGTCACAGGTGTAAATCTCATTATTGATGCAACAGATAACTTTGAGACACGGTTTATTGTAAATGATATATCGCAAAAGCATTCTATTCCATGGATTTACGGAGCGTGTGTTGGGAGTTACGGTCTTTCTTATACGATTTTACCAAGAAAGACGCCGTGCCTATCTTGTTTATTGCAGTCGATACCGCTTGGGGGGGCGACATGTGATACAGCGGGGATTATTTCGCCTGCTGTATCTATTGTTGTCTCACATCAAGTTGCGGAAGCATTAAAGATTTTAGTAGAAGATTACGAGGCACTTCGTGAGGGGCTTGTGTCATTTGATGTGTGGAAAAATGAATATTCATGCATGAATGTACAAAAGTTGCGAAACAAGAACTGCTTATCGTGCGGAGAAGAAGCTGTTTATCCGTATTTAAGCAAGGAGAATACTTCCAGGGCGGTTGTTTTATGCGGTAGAAATACAGTACAAATTCGTTCGCCGCATAAAGAGCATATTCATTTGTCTATGTATAAAAATCTGCTGCAAAACCGTGTAACGGATTTAACAGTGAATCCGTATTTATTATCGTTTTCTGTTGATAATAAACGGTTAGTAGTATTTCAAGATGGCCGTGTGCTTGTGCATGGCACAAAGGATATAGCGGAGGCAAAAACGATTTATCATCGTTATTTTGGTTAAAAGGGGTGAGTGAAATGAAAGTGAATAAAGCATTAACGATTGCTGGCTCCGATAGCGGCGGCGGTGCGGGGATTCAAGCAGATTTAAAAACGTTTCAAGAGCTCGGTGTGTACGGTATGACAGCTATTACAGCAATTACGGCTCAAAATACGCTTGGCGTACAAGGGGTGTATCCTGTTCCTGTAGAAGGAATTGAAAAGCAGTTACATTCTATCGGTACGGATGTAACGCCAGATGCAGTGAAACTAGGGATGTTATTTAGTAGTGAAATTATTAAAATCGTAGCTGAAAATATTAAATCATTTTCATGGAATAATATTGTACTAGACCCTGTTATGATTGCCAAAGGCGGAGCATCGTTATTACAACAAGAAGCTGTTTTGGCATTACAAGAACATTTATTGCCGCTTGCAACGGTAATTACGCCGAATGTTCCTGAAGCAGAAGTATTAACAGGAATGAAGATTCATACGATTGAAGACAGTAAAGAAGCGGCGAAGATGCTGCATGATTTAGGTGCAAAGTTTGTCGTTATGAAAGGCGGACATGCAGCTTACCAAGGAAATGAAGTAATTGACTTATTGTTTGATGGAAATGTGTTTATAGAGTATAGAAGTAAACGGATTGCTTCTATACAAACACACGGAAGTGGTTGTACGTTTGCCGCAGCTGTAACAGCAGGACTCGCGAAAGGTTACGAAATTGCAGATGCAGTTCGTGAAGCGAAGAACTTTATTAGTATAGCAATTGAAGATGAGCTGAATATAGGCAGCGGTCACGGACCAACGAATCATTTTGCGTATGGACGTAGAAATATACATGCATAAATATGTATTATTTTGAAAAAGCCAGTTGGGAAAATTGGCTTTTTTTATGTTTACTTTTTCCAAAATTAGGAGTAATATATCAGCCAGAATCTATTTTTAAGAACGCTTAATCCAGACTTTGGAGCGGGGGAACCAACTTTGTGCATTGTCACTTGGGGTGAATCCTTTTTCGAAGGTAGGGCTACTCTCAAAGCCCGAATCCGACAGCTAACTCCGTAAGCGTGTTGAGAGAGGATGGTGCAAGTGAATACAGCAATTCATCGATCCGACTAGCATAAGAGAATTTTAATCTATACTTAAAAATTCTTTTATGTGAAGGAGGATGTAGTGCATGGATGCAGAAAAAGAGTACACGCTCATTTGTGTAGGAGAAGCTGCGAAAGTAAAGAGTTTGAAAGATTTATTACCTTTTCAAGGTGAAATGGTCATTTTTACAGCGAGTGAGTATGTGGTAAGTGAAGTGAAGGCATGTGGATTTCAACAAGCATATTGCTGTCCGGATGATCCGAGCATGATTGTGAACATATGCAAAGGAATTAAAAAAGCGATTTTACTAGGAGATGAATTGTCTACAATTAGCTTCTTCGCTGAACGTATTCGCTCTTCTTTTACCGCGCCTATTACAGTTGTCACGCGAAATAAACAATATCCAAAGCACCTCTATGAAACGATTGGTATTAAGTTAGTGGTGTTTACAACTTGTGATAATATTTCGTTTTTGACTTTAGAGTAGGGGCGGAGGAATCGGATATGAGAGAAGCGATGAAAGTGTTATTGTGCCGTGAATTAGCAAGGCGCTGGGCAGTATCGTTAGAACGAGTACATGAATTAGCAGAACATGATCCATTCTTTCCGAAGCCATATGTGATTCTTCCGCCAGAAGATATCCGTTTATATTTAGAACAAGACATTATCGAATATGAGAAGCGACATGCAGAATTGGTGCAAGTATATATTCGAGGTCGTAACTTACGGTCTTTTTTATAGTTTAGAAGGTTATCTATCAATATGAATTGAAAAACTAGTATAAAAACCTCTTTTTTTAGGTGGGCGAGAGCACCTGGCCGTGCGTAGAAGCGGTCAGGGCTTTTTTGTGCCACGAGCGAGTTGTAAAACAGAGGGAGCAAGCAAGTAGTGGCCCTTTTTTATTCAGCGTGGCAGTGATGTTTATGTTGAAAAAACGGTATAAAACTGCATTTTTTAGGAAGGGCGAGAGGCTCTGGCCGTGTATAGAAGCGGTCAGGGCCTTTTTGTGCCACGAGCGAGGTTTCAAACAAAAGGAGAAGAGTAGGGGTTATGCTGTATTTGACTCATATGCCTGGAAGTTAAATTTGATTTCTAGAGATAATCTTCTTCTTTTATTTGCAAAAGAACGTATACATAATGAAAAAAGAAGAAAATAAAAGAAAAAAGATGATAAAGATGTATTTATCCTTAATGTAAGCGTTTAAAAGGTCTTATACTTTTATATTTTAGCTATTTTACCTCTTTACAAGTGAAATTTAGAGGAGTATATTTACATTCATAAATTGTTCATAAAATTTCCAGAAAACAACCTGATATCGCTGAGTCCAGAAATGGAGCGGGGGAACCAATTTTGTGCATTGTCACTTGGGGTGAATCTTTCATGATGAAAGTAGGGCTACTCTTTAGGCCCGAATCCGACAGCTAACCTCGTAAGCGTTTGGAGAGGAGGTTTACTTTTGTGTTGTTCATTTTCGAACACTGAGTAGATCCTCAGTGTTCTTTTTTATGTTTTTTTATGGAAAAATTTTACATTTGGTGAGGGATGAATCATGTTAGATATTGCTATGATCGGAATTTTAATTGTGTTAGTTGGATCAATGATTGGTCTTGCAGGATGGTCGGATCATGTTGTGAAGGAAGGGAAGAAGCAATGACTATTGCAGTATCCATTATTGTTGGCTTACTTACTGTGTACTTAGTTTATGCGCTATTAAATCCAGAAAAGTTTTAATTAGGAGGAAAGATTTATTATGATTTGGATTGCCGTTTTGGTCACAATGTTATTATTTGTTCTTGTTGCAAAGCCAACCGGGATTTATTTAGAGAAGGCGTTTCAAGGGAATAGCAAATTGGATAAAGTGTTCGGACCTTTTGAAAATATTATTTTTAAAATTTCCGGTGTGAAACCTTATAACCAGAGTTGGAAGCAATACGCATTATCATTAGTTGCGCTTAATGGATTTATGATTGTTGTTGTCTATTTCATACTTCGCCTGCAAGGTGTATTGCCATTAAATCCAGCTCATGTTGAGGGGATGGAACCTACACTCGCTTTTAATACAGCGATTAGTTTTATGGCAGATACAAATTTACAGCATTACAGCGGTGAAAATGGTGTTTCGTACTTATCACAATTAATCGGAATTACGTTTTTAATGTTTACAGCACCGGCAACAACATTAGCAATTGTAATGGCTTTTATAAGAGGTTTAGCAGGGAAAGAACTTGGAAATTTCTTCGTAGATTTTACACGTGCTTTAACGAGAGTTTTTCTTCCAATTGCATTTATAGCAGCATTGATCTTCGTTGCGCTTGGTGTACCGCAAACGTTAGAAGGAGCGGTTACAGCTCATACAATTGAAGGTGTGAAACAAAGTATATTACGTGGTCCGGTTGCTTCTTTCGTTTCTATTAAGGAATTAGGGAACAACGGCGGAGGATTTTTCGGGGCAAATTCAACGCATCCATTTGAAAACCCAGGTCAAATCAGTAACATTTTACAAATGATGCTTATGATGCTGTTACCGACAGCTTTACCATTCACATACGGAAGAATGGTAGGGAATAAAAAACAAGGACGCGTTCTTTTCGTTTCTTTATTCATCGTATTTTTAATGGGATTTACAACAATTGTCACATCAGAGCTACATGGAAACCCAGCGTTAAATGAAATGGGAATGCAGCATACTCAAGGCAGCTTAGAAGGAAAAGAAGTCCGCTTTGGAACAGTATTTTCTTCACTATACGCAACAGTAACAACTGCAGCGGAAACAGGTGCTGTTGATACAATGCATGATACGTTGACACCAATCGGAGGACTCGTGCCACTTGTAAACATGATGTTAAATACAGTATACGGCGGGGTCGGTGCAGGATTTATCAATATTATTATGTACGCGATTATCGCGGTCTTTATATCGGGATTAATGGTTGGACGTACACCAGAATTTTTAGGGAAAAAGATTGAAGGAAAGGAAATGAAATTGATTGCAGTAACAATACTATTTCATCCTTTACTTATTTTAGGATTTTCAGCATTAGCTCTTTCAACTCATTTTGGAACAGATGCAATTTCAAACTCCGGTTTTCACGGTTTGACACAAGTTGTATATGAATATACTTCTTCGGCAGCTAATAACGGTTCAGGTTTTGAAGGTTTAGCAGACAATACAGCATTTTGGAATATTACGACTGGTATCGTGATGTTCTTAGGACGTTATTTCAGTTTAATTACAATGCTGGCTGTAGCGGCTTCATTAAAAGAAAAAACGGTAGTACCAGAAACAATCGGAACATTCCGAACAGATAATAGTTTATTTGGCGGCATTTTCATTGGAACAATTGTAATTGTTGGAGCATTAACGTTCTTCCCAATGCTAGTGTTAGGACCAATTGCGGAATTTCTTACATTGAAGTAATGGAGGGTACATGATGAAACCTGTAGTGGTAAAAGATAAACAACCGAATCAATCGATTGTATCACCAAAAACGGCAGTCGAAAATGAAGTGAGACAAGCAAAAACGATGGATCGTGACATTATTACACATGCGATAAAAGAAGCTTTTACAAAATTGAATCCACGAGTGATGGTAAAAAATCCAATTATGTTCGTGGTAGAAATTGGGTTTTTCCTGACATTAATTTTATCATTTTTACCTAATGGATCTAGTAGTATCCCAGGGTGGTTCAATATAACGGTTTCTCTTATTCTCTTATTCACTGTTTTGTTTGCTAATTTTGCAGAAGCATTAGCAGAAGGACGCGGGAAAGCACAAGCTGATTCTTTAAAACAATCGAAAAAAGATGTATTTGCAAATGTAATAAAAGAAAATGGAAGTGTTGCTAGGGTTTCAGCAACTGAACTGAAAAAAGGCGATGTTGTTATTGTAAAACAAAGTGAAATGATCCCTAGTGACGGAGAAGTTATTCGCGGGTTAGCATCTGTCGATGAATCAGCCATTACTGGGGAATCTGCACCAGTTATGAAAGAAGCTGGCGGTGATTTTTGCTCCGTTACAGGCGGAACAATGGTGGTAAGTGATGAAATTACAATTCGAATTACAAGTAATCCTGGTGAATCTTTCTTAGATAAAATGATTTCTTTAGTAGAAGGAGCATCTCGTCAAAAAACACCAAATGAAATTGCTCTTAATACGGTCTTAATGAGTTTAACACTTATTTTCTTAATCGTTGTTGTGACATTGCCGATCTTTACGAATTATCTTGGTTTTCAAATTGATACATCTATACTCGTTGCACTTCTTGTTTGTTTAATTCCAACAACAATTGGTGGTTTGTTATCCGCAATTGGGATTGCAGGTATGGACCGTGTAACGAAGTTTAACGTTTTAGCGATGAGTGGTAAAGCAGTGGAAGCAGCTGGTGATATTAACACAATTATTTTAGATAAAACAGGTACAATTACATTCGGTAATCGTATGGCACATACGCTTTTACCAGTAGGAAATGAAACAATTGAACAAGTTGCAAAATGGGCAGCGCTTAGCTCTGTGTTAGATGAGACGCCAGAAGGACGCTCGGTTATTGAATACGTACAATCAAAAGCACTCTCTTATAACGGTACACTTGCTGAGCAAGGTGAGTTTGTTCCCTTTAAAGCTGAGACACGTATGAGTGGTGTGGACTTAACGGATGGTGTAAAAGTACGAAAAGGTGCGGTTGGCGCTGTTATTGAATGGGTACAATCGCAAGGCGGTACAGTTCCGAAAGACTTAAATCAAAAAGCGGATTTAATTGCAAAAGAAGGCGGTACACCGCTTGCAGTTGCAGCGAATGATCGTATTTACGGATTAATTTATTTAAAAGATACTGTAAAACCAGGTATGCGTGAACGATTTGAACAGCTTCGTCAAATGGGTATTAAAACGGTAATGTGTACAGGTGATAACCCGCTTACTGCCGCAACCATTGCGAAAGAAGCTGGTGTGGATGAATTTGTTGCAGAATGTAAACCAGAAGATAAAATTGCGGTGATTAAAGCAGAGCAAGACAAAGGAAAGCTTGTTGCGATGACAGGTGATGGTACAAATGATGCACCAGCTTTAGCGCAAGCCGATGTTGGTCTAGCGATGAATAGTGGTACAGCAGCAGCGAAAGAAGCAGCAAATATGATTGACCTAGATTCAAACCCAACGAAAATTATTGAGGTTGTAGGAATTGGTAAGCAGCTATTAATGACACGCGGTGCGCTAACAACATTTAGTATCGCAAATGATATTGCAAAATACTTTGCGATTATCCCAGCGATGTTTACATTGGCAATTCCGCAAATGGAAGCTCTGAACGTGATGAAATTACATTCACCGCTATCAGCGATTTTATCAGCGCTTATCTTTAATGCGATTATTATCCCGATGCTTATTCCGCTAGCGATGAGAGGGATTGCTTATAAACCGATGAGTTCTAATGCATTGTTAGGACGTAACCTATTTATTTACGGACTTGGTGGAGTGATTGTTCCGTTCGTCGGTATTAAGCTGATTGACATGATTGTCGGATTGTTCATTTAAAGAAAAGGGGAAATGAAAATGTTTGAAAAACAAAAGATACTTTCACCTGTCATTCGTGTAACCTTTACATTTCTTGTTATATGCGGGCTCCTATATCCACTTTTAGTTACAGGAATTGCACAAGCGGTTATGAAAGATAATGCAGACGGAAGCCTTATATATAATGAAAACAATGAAGTCATTGGTTCGAAATTAATTGGTCAAAATTTTACAGACCCACGTTATTTTCATGGACGTGTCTCTAGTATAGAATATAAAGCAGAAGCATCTGGATCTAATAACTATGCACCGTCCAATCCAGATTTAGTAAAACGTGTAGAAGAAAGTGTGAAAAATTGGAAGAAGGAAAATCGGGAAGTTCCTGTTACGAAAGTTCCGATGGATTTAGTAACGAATTCAGGTTCAGGATTAGATCCAGATATTAGCCCACAAGCGGCTTACGTACAAGTAGATCGTATCTCTAAAATAACGAATATTCCGAAAGAAGAAATTAATAAGCTGATTGAATCGCAAACAGAAGGGCAAGTACTTGGGTTATTTGGAGAAGATCGTGTCAACGTGTTGAAGTTAAATGTAGAATTACAAAAAATGATTAAATAATAACAATGCTACCTCAATCGTTTAGATTGAGGTAGCATTGTTTGGTCGGAAAGGGTGCATTTGTAATGTATGCAGATGACTATAAGCCAACGTTTCAAAGACGAACGCCAGAAGAATATTTAGAATATATTCGTCAACTAAACAGGGGGAAGTTAAAGCTTTATGTCGGAGCAGCTCCTGGAGTCGGAAAAAGTTATAAAATGCTTTTTGATGCAAGAGAGATGCGAAAAGAAGGCATTGATGTTGTCATTGGCCTCATTGAAACGCACGGCCGAAAAGAAACAGAAGAGGCGATTGCTGAGTTAGAAGCTGTTCCGTTAAAAGAGATTCATTATAAAGGGAAAGTGTTTCCAGAACTGAATGTTGAAGCAATTATAAAACGTGCACCACAAGTTGTTATTGTGGATGAGTTAGCCCATACGAATATCCCTGGTTCGAAACATAAAAAACGCTATCAAGATGTCGAAGAATTATTGGATGCTGGCATTGATGTTTTGTCTGCATTTAATATTCAACATTTGGAAAGTGTTCACGATATTGTTGAGCAAATTACAGGGGTCAAAGTAAGAGAGCGCGTTCCTGACTTCATTTTACAAAAGGCAAATGAAATTCAGCTTGTGGATGTAACGCCAGAAGTGCTTAGAAAACGGTTGATGGACGGAAAGATATATAAGGAAGAGAAAATTCAACGGAGCTTAAATCATTTTTTTACGCTAAATAATTTAGGAGCGCTCCGTGAATTATCACTTCGAGAAGTTGCGGATGATATGGACGAGAAAATTAGTCAATTTACTGAGGAACCAATTGGAGTGAAAGAAAAAATTCTTGTTTGCGTGCAGTACAGTTCCACAGCAGAAAAGCTCATTCGCCGAGGCTGGCGCATGGCAAACCGTTTAAATGCAGAATTATATGTACTAAATGTAGAAAGAGAAATGATTGAATCTATATCAGAAGCAAAAAAACAAGTTATTGAAGAATGGAAAGCGTTAACGAATCAATTTGATGCAACCTTTTTATTAGAAGAAGCAAAAGGAAGTAAGCCGGCAGATGCAATTATTAAGGTGGCAAGAGAGCGACAAGTCACTCAAATTTTACTTGGACAATCAGCAAGAACGAGATGGGAAGAAATTCGAAAAGGTTCCATTGTAAATGAAATTATGAGACAGACGAAGAACATTGATATTCATATTGTGGCGGATCAAAGAGGATAAGAATCTCTAAAAGTAGTTTTTAGAGATTCTTTTTTCACGATTACTATATACAAGTTAAAAAAACTTTTTTTTAGGGAAGGATGAGAGCATCTGGCCGTGCATAGAAGCGGTCAGAGCCTTTTCTTGCCACATGCGATGTTTAAAACAAAGAGAGAAAACAAGTCGCAGTCATGTTGTATTCTGCATAACAGTGACTTATACGTCCTGAGTGATTGAAAATATTATCTTTCTAAATTGCTTCTTTTCTTGTTTGAGAATGAATAAAATTCTTCATTGCATATAAGAGAAACAATAGAAAAACTACGGATCCCGAAAAGAAAATCCAAAAGTAGTTTTGATCAAATAATAGAAAACTGCCAAGGAGTGGACCGACTCCCATTCCGAAGTAGCGAATAAAGTTATAGATGCCAATAGCCGTTGCACGTTCATCCACAAATTCTTCTGTTAATAAAGTTGTATGAGTTGGCATTGATAATCCCATGCTGAATCCGTATAGAGAAGTGACGATGATAAGGATAGGGATCGTAATGTTATAGGTGATAGAAAATAATAAGATACATGCAATATGAAAGAAACTTGTAAAGAGTAAAGCATGTTTTGTCTGGATTTTCTTTTGCAACATTTTATAACAATAACTACCTAACATCATACATAATGACATGGGAACAAAGATGAGCCCAATCGTATCTGGATGAAGATGAAATAAAGTTTTTAACATTGATGGTAAAAAGACAAGGAAGCAAAAATAAAGATAAAATTGCATAAAACCAATTATGACAATGGTAAAACCAATCTTATTTTGTAAAACCTGAAAGTAGTGTTTCGTTGCTTGTTGTTTTATAGAAGAAACAGGCTTTGTTTCTGGAAGTAAAACAATGTTTATAAGTAATAAAACGATACTAATCGCTGCTAAAAAGAGAAAGATAGAAACGTGACCATTTCTATTTCCTAAATATCCCCCCATTAAAGGACCAATAGCAGGTGCCAGTGCTAAAAGCATCTGGTAGATGCTCATTGCTTTGCCGCGCTCATTTCCTTCATATAAATCTCCAATGATGGTAGCTGAAACAACTGGGATAGCTGCTGTTCCAAAAGCTTGAATGGCTCTAAATACAAGAAATACATAAATGTTTGATGAAAACACACAACCTATTGAGCCGATGAAACTCATCAATAGCCCCGGAATGAGAATGTATTTTCGTCCTTTTGCATCAATAAGTGGGCCATATACGATTTGCATAATCGCAAGTACAAAAGTAAAAACGGAAACAGTAAGATTGACTAAATATAATGATGTATGAAATGACCCCTGAATCATTGGCAAGATAGGAGTATACATATTTTGGGCTAGTGAGCCTAATAAAGCGCTAATACAAATGACATAGAAAATAGGTGTTCGGTTTGTTGTAGTTGTCATACATAACCCTCCTTATTTTAGTTTCCTTGGAAACTAAAATAATTTTAACATGATTTTCTTTTTTGTAAATAGATAGTGTGAATTATATTTTAAATATGGAATACTATAAAGTATAATTGTTTCTAAGGAAACGTAATTTGTGTTTGGAGGGAAACAAATTGAACTGCACAGCTGAGCAAAAACAAATATTAGTTGATATGCAAGCACTTATTCATAAGAAAGAAGAGTACATGAAAGAAGTACATGAACAATTTTTAGGTGAAATGGGGATAAATGATATTTCATTATCAGAATTACATGTGATTGCTTGTATAGGAGAACAAGGCTTAATGAATGTAACGGCAATTACTGAAAGTATGGGAATGACAAAAGGGGCCATTTCTAAAATTTGTACAAAATTATTTAATAAGAATTTTGTTGAAAAGATGAAAATGTTGAACAACAAAAAAGAAATATTCTTCCGTTTAACAGACAAAGGGAGAGAAATATATACTGCTCATGAAACGTTACATAATCAAGCTGAAGAAGAGTGGTTATTATTTTTAGATAAATATACAAAAGAAGAGCTGGAGGTTATTCAACAATTCATAGCGGATGTAACGATGCATATAGGAACGAAGGGGAGATAAAGAGATATTTCGTTTCAGTCAAGTCGTCTGAATATGGTTTCTCAAAAGTTTTATATATAATAGAAAGAGATATTTAACAAAGTGAATCATTATAAAGTATATATAGAACGAGGAGAGAGAGCCATGCTTGAAAATACGGGTTTAGTATTAGAAGGCGGCGGTATGCGCGGCGTATATACAGCTGGTGTATTAGAATATTTTATGGAGAACGATTTACATTTTCCATATGTGATTGGTGTATCAGCGGGTGCGTGTAATGCAGCGTCGTATCTTTCAAGACAAAAAGAGAGAAATAAAACAGTAAACATTGAATATGTGACACATCCAAGATATTTATCGTATACAAACTTTTGGAAAAAGCGTCAGCTCTTTGATATGGATTTTATTTTTCGTGAAATTCCGATGCAACATGTACCATTTGATTTTGAAACGTATTTTAATACGGAGCAGCAATTTCTTGTTGGAACAACGGATTGTGAAACGGGACAACCTGTCTATTTTGAAAAAGGCCATTCACAAGAAGAAGCATTAACAGTATTACAAGCGTCAAGCTCATTGCCTTTTGTCGCACCTGTCGTAGAATTTGACGGGAAAAAGTTATTGGATGGTGGCATCTCAGATCCAATTCCTGTTCGAAAAGCGCAGGAAGATGGCTACAGAAAATCAGTTGTTATTTTGACAAGGAATAAAGGGTATGCGAAGAAAAAATCAAAATTTGGATGGATTGCGGGGAAAGCATATAAAAAATATCCTAAATTAGTAGACGCAATGTTAACTCGTTACGAAGTGTATAATGAGACCCTTCATTATATTGAAAAAGAAGAAGCAGCTGGAAATATATTTGTGATTCAGCCGACAGAACAATTACAAGTGGATCGTATGGAGAAGAATCCAGAAAAATTACAGCGCTTGTATGATCAAGGATTTCGAGATGCTGAGAAAATGTATGGAGACTTGGTGCAATTTCTTAGTAAGTAAAAAGGTGACTCAAAGTAATATGAGTCACCTTTTTTTAATGTGGTATAAATACTAACTGATAAGCAAATAAAATACCAAATACGTATACAAGCGGATGAACCGCACGGAATTGTCCTTTTGCCACTTTCATAAGAGGGTATGAAATGAAGCCAAGCGCAATACCTGTTGCAATGCTTGATGTAAGCGGCATGCTTAAAATCACTAAAAATGCAGGGAAAGCTTCATCAAATGCATCCCAATCAATGTGACGAACTGCGCCCATCATTAAGCTACCAACAATAATTAATGATGGAGCTGTAATAGCGGAAACGCCAGATACTGCACCGACAAGTGGTCCGAAGAATGCAGTCGCTGCAAACAGTGCCGCAACAGTTAATGTTGTTAAGCCTGTACGACCACCAGCCGCAACACCAGCAGAAGATTCAATATAAGCAGTTGTTGGTGTTGTCCCAAACATAGAACCAATCGTTGCTGAAATAGAATCGGAAAGAAGAGCACGTCCGGAATTTGGAAGTTTGCCATCTTTCATCAGGCCGCCTTGCTGTGCAACTCCGAGTAGTGTACCTGTTGTATCGAATAATGTTACTAGGAAAAGCGAGAAAACAACGCCGTATAATCCGTAGTGAATGACATCGGACACTGCTGTAATTGGATTAGAAACAATTACGCCTTCTGGTAAACCTGGCAGAGAGGTAACTCCGTTTGAAAACGTTAATTGTCCAGTAAAGTAAGCGATAACTCCTGTTAATAACATACCGATAAATAATGCACCGTTCACGTTTAAACACATTAGTACTAACGTAATCCCAAGTCCAGCTAATGCAAGTAAAACAGACGGAGAGTGAAGATCTCCAAGCCCAACTAAATTTGAAGGATGTTTCGTAACAATCCCTGTTAGACGTAAGCCGATAAATGCGATAAATAAACCGATACCAGCTGTAATCGCATGTTTTAAGTTTTCAGGAATAGCTTCCATTAATTTTGTACGGAAAGAAGTTAATGATAGCAAAATTAAAATCATACCTGCTACGAATACAGCAGAGAAAGCAATTGCGAATGTCATGCCTTCATGAGTTTTGACAACTGAGTAAGCAAAGTAAGCATTTAATCCCATACCTGGTGCAATTGCAATTGGTAAATTTGCAAAGAATGCCATACATAATGTTCCGATAACAGCAGCGATGATAGTTGCTGTAAATGCTTGTTCAAATGGAACGCCCGCATCACCAAGGATGACTGGGTTTACGACGATAATATATGCCATTGTTAAGAAGGTAATAATACCAGCCATAATTTCAGTTTTAATAGAAGTTTGATGTTTTGAAAGGTTAAACATAAAAACATCCTTTCTTTTTACGAATAATTATCACAACAGTTATATATAATATTCGTTATTTTGTTTTTTGGCAAGAGTTTTAGAGAAAGAAATTCATTTTTTCGGTTTTCTATGGCGAAATTTCGAATGTTAAACGCGTTTTCTATGTATATATTTCGTTTTTTGTAAGAATTAAGTATATTTTTTTGATTTCGTACATCATAAGAAAGACATATGATAAGGAGGTTTTTTATAGTATGACGGAACAACCGAAGAAAACACTGCCCCCGCAGCATCAAGAGAAACAGCCGGGAATTGAGAAGATTATGAATCCACGTCCGAAATGTATAGATGAGAATTATGTAGGAAGTGGGAAGCTTCAAGGAAAAGCTGCACTGATTACAGGAGGAGACAGCGGAATTGGAAGAGCGGTAGCGATCGCTTTTGCAAAAGAGGGAGCGAATATAGCGATTGCGTATTTAGATGAGCATGAAGATGCAGAGGAAACGAAGCGCTGGGTCGAAGCGCAAGGTGTAAAGTGTTTTTTATTTCCAGGTGATGTAAGTGAAGAGCAGCATTGCCAACAAGTTGTAGCAGAGGCTGCCACGCAATTGGGAGGTTTACATATTGTTGTGAATAATGCCGCGCAGCAATATCCGCAGCAAGGCTTAGAATTTATTACAGCAGAGCAGCTGGAAAAGACATTTCGAATTAATATCTTCTCGTATTTTTATATAACAAAAGCGGCACTTGCTCATTTAAAACAAGGTGATGTCATTGTGAACACCGCTTCCATTACGGCGTATGAAGGAAATGAGCAGCTCATTGATTATTCGGCAACAAAAGGAGCGATTGTCTCTTTTACACGTTCATTGGCAAAATCTTTAGTTCCAAAAGGTATTCGAGTTAACGGCGTTGCTCCAGGACCAATTTGGACACCGCTTATTCCATCAAGTTTCGATGAGAAAAAAGTATCTGAATTTGGCAGCAATGTTCCGATGAAACGGCCGGGACAACCGTATGAAGTAGCGCCGGCTTATGTATATTTAGCTTCAAATGATTCTACTTATGTTTCGGGACAAATCCTACACGTTAACGGGGGCGTAATTGTTAACGGTTAGGATACTCTCGTGCTGAACGGTGTCGAAGGGTCTTTAAACTGTGTCGAATCGCTGATAGTTTTGAGAGCGCATAAAAAGAGACTGATCGTAAAGATCAGTCTCTCATTCATAAGAATTGAATTTATAGTAAAAACTAAATGAACCATAGTATTTTCATGGTGAGATTTTGAGGGGAATATAGAGGTGACATTGATGAAAAAAGCATGTTCACTTGCATTATTATTTCTTTTCTTTTTTTTATGGGTACCAATTGCTTTTGCTGAGAAGGCAGATCATTTATTGCTTATAAATTTAGCAACAAATCAATTATCTTTTTTTGAAGATGGAAACTATGTACGAACTTTTCCTATTACAACAGGCAGGAAAAACACGCCTACACCAGAAGGAACATTTTGCATTATTAATAAATATAAAAATAAAGAATATCATCGAAAAAATATTCCAGGTGGTGCACCTAATAATCCACTTGGTACTAGATGGATGGGCTTAAATAAAAATGAATATGGAATTCATGGGACAAATCGTGAATGGACGATTGGCAGACGTGAGTCGAACGGATGTATTCGTATGTATGATCGAGATATTCAATGGTTGTATGAGCGAATTCCATTACAAACGAGGGTAATTATTACTCATTTTCATACATCTCCTGAATATGCAGCGCATCAATTTGGATACCGGGTTGTCAGCTGGAACGGACGTATGCTAGAGGAAGGGCAGATTGGGAAGATTACAACGATCGATCAGACGAAAATATATTGGCAAGAGCCGAACGGACAATTTACAGAAATTCAAACAGTATTACCGAATGAAGTATATCCTGTGTATTCGCAAGGAAAGAAAGGATTTTATTATATAGGGAATAATTTATATATTATGGATGAAAAAGAAACGACAGTAAAGTATGAGCAAGTTCCTTACTCCGTATTAAGCAATATATATAAACGAAAATACGAAGTAAAGTAAAGGATACCGTTTGGACATGGTATCCTTTTTTCATCCCGCATTAACTGGAAGTAAGATCCTCCACTTCAAGATTCAGAGAGAAACGAGGAAGATAGGTGGGAGATGAAAAAACTCTCCACTGATGGAAGTTTCATTTTATATCGCATCTGAATTCTTCCTTGAATAGAATGTTGTAAAAGTGAGGGGGAATATGCAATGGAAAAGGAAGACGGTAAATTTGCATTTAAAATTTTTTTAATCGCATTGTGTTTATTTGTTATATATTTGTTTATTTCATTTATCTTTTCTATGTACATTCCGTATATAGACTTATTGTTATTAGTGGGATTTGTATGGGCATTTGTTGAAGCGAGAGAGTGTGAAGATAGTATATATCGCCGGATTACATTGGGCGGAACGGCTTTTATTCTTATTGTATATATTGCAATGATGCATGATGTTTGGAAGCAAGGGTTTATTTGGATATAAGAGTGTACGATGATAAAGGCGAAAAAGAAAGCCCATCTCATGTAGTCTGATGAGATGGGCAGCGGTTTAATATTTTGGCTGAAATGTATGGCAACATGTTTCTACACTTGTTGTTGCCGAACTTTCTATCGTTTGTCCAGAGAAAATTGTATCTGTATATGACTCGTCTTCTGAGTGTGTAGACTCTTGAGAGTCAGGTTGTACGAAGATGGCATTTGCTTGACAAAAGTTACCTTGTCCCCAAAATGAGCAGTTAGAGACAGAGCATCGTACTTCTGGCATAGGATCCCCCTCCTTATACAAATAGTGTGAGGTTTTTGGGCACACTTCATGTATACAGGAAGTTTCCTTTTCTTGTTACTTTTTATTTTGGGTAAACCACTTTTTAAATTCGTCTTTCGGTTGTTCTCCTTCAATACGGCTTACTTCTTTACCTTCTTTAAAGTGGATGGTAGTTGGTGTACCTGTAATTTTAAATTCATCCCACACAGCCTTTGGTTCATTTTCTAAGTCGATAACTTTCATATCGATGTTCATATCTTTTGCCATTGGAACGATAATTGGTGATACTTTATGGCAGTGTGGACAGCTTGTTTGGTAGAAGTATATCGTTTGATCTTTCTTTTCTTGTATGTTTTTTCGAATATCGTCTAGAGAAATTTTATTTGTGTAGTAATCTGTTTTGGTTTCTTCTTTTTGTTCTATGTTTGATACAGCAAAAATAGCGATTAATAAAGCGATGACAATACCGCCGAAAAGAAACATTTTCTTCATTATTTCATCTCCTTATTTGTCTTTAGTAAAAGAAAACTACAAATTGAAATCATTACAAACGCAATTAGTGCTAAAAATGGAATTGTGACGAAGCCGAACCAATTAATATACTGTCCTGTACAAGGAACTCGTCCGCATATTGTACCGGCTTCTGAGAAAGCAGGAATTTTTTGAATGGCATAATGGTATAGCGATATACAAGCGCCGATGCTTGCGATTGGAAAAGAATATGTGGCAATGCGGTAATCTTTGCGTGCCACTGCAATTCCAAGCAGTAACACAAATGGATACATAAAAATACGTTGGTACCAACATAATGCACAAGGTTCAAATTTCATAATTTCGGAAAAATATAAGCTTCCGATTGTAGCAATAAATGAAGTTCCCCAAGCGGTAAATAACAGAGCTTCTTGTTTTTTTTCGCGGTCCATTTTTTATACCTCTCTTATAATAGTTACATACAAAATTATAGTATGAGGAGGAGGAAAAAAGAAAGAAAAACATTCGACAAAATAAAAGTTTTTTACGCTGAAAACTCGGGAATAAAAAAACAAGGTGATATACACCTTGTTTTTCATTGGATTTTAATGGTTTACAGCTTTCGTTGAATTCATAAAAAAGTCGTAAATTGCTTCTTTATTTTTGTGTGGATCAAGTTCTAATACTGCCCCGGCATGTTCGTATGTTTTTGGTTCATATCCATTTGCTACTGGAATTCGCATCGTTTTCACTTTTTCGATAGGATGAACGAGAACGTTACTGCCAAGTGAGAATAGCATTTGAGTATCCATACTAGTTTGAATATAAGGGAGAAGGTCTTGTACCATCATAGGTAATTGGAAGACTCCGTCTACGGATTGCACTTTTTCGGTAAAGGCTTTTTGCAATGCTTGTAGTACTTCTTGCTGGCGCTGTACACGTCCAAAGTCGCTTTCAGCATCATGACGGAAGCGTGCATATTTTAATAATTCTTTTCCGTGTAATCGCTGAGAACCAGGTTGTACATGTAATCCCATATCGTTGATGATTGTCTGTGTTACATTTACGGCAATTCCTTCTGGAGCAACGGTATCTACAATTTTTTCAAATGCGGCAAAGTCGATGGTAACGTAATGGGATACATCGATTCCAAAATTATGTTGGATGGTTTTTCGTAATAATTCAGGACCGCCATAATAGTAGGCGGCATTAATTTTATTATACTTTTTATCGTATGTAGGAATCTCTACGTAGCTATCGCGCATAATAGAAGCAAGCCTGACCGTTTTTTCTTGTTTATTATATTGTGCAATCATAATCGTATCAGCTCTAGCTTGTGCTTCCCCGCGTGAATCGCTTCCAATTAGGAGTACATTAAGTAATCCTTGCTCGTTTTTCACTCCTTGAAACTTAGGCGGTGTTTGTTTTGGTGATTTTTGACAACCAATTATCAATAGTACGATAAGTAAAAGTAAGTAAATGTGTTTTTTCATACCATCACGTCCGTTTGCTTAATGTTCATAATATGCATTATGAACAATAGCTTGGCAAAATATACAAAAACGCTACCCCGGTGCATAGGGATAGCGTCTTATCATAGTCGGAGCTCCATTCGTTTTATATGTTGTGATTTACATATGGACTTGTTCTGTATATGTTTTCTGCGTAGCATGATCGATATATTGAAACAAAAGTTGAAGTTGTTTGTCAATTTCTGATAAATCTTTGCCGTATTGATACGCGTGTAGGAAGTGTTCAATTCGTTTTGAAAACAACTGATCTTCTGTTTGTACCATAAGCACAAGCAGCTTCTCCCAATTACAGCAATATGTGTAATAAAGAGCCTTATCGTAGTCGGTGTATGTGTGCATTGTGTGCCTCCTTTAATGAGGAGTTATATATAGTGTGTGACAGAAAAAAAGAAATACACTTGAAAGAATTTGTTAACAGTGCGATGGAATTAATGGGGCTTTACATAAAAAAACGAGGGAGATAATTCCTCGTTTTTCTTTCGTTTAAATGGGGAATATTTTAATACATCAAAAAATTTTATTTTACGATTTTGGCATTGGAGTAGGTGTTGGTTTTGCATATCCTTCTTTATATTTATTATCAATGTATTTTCGAATTTCAAGCGGCGATTTACCTTTTTCTTGTAATCTTGCTGATTCTAGTGCAATCTCTAGACAATTTACACAAGTTGTTGCGTGAGAATCCCAAACAACTTGACCATCTTTTTTGATTTCACGAATAAAGCAGTTTTTATTGCTTTTATGTCCCGCGCTCTCACCGCATCCGCAGTAGCATGGAATCCATTGAAGTAATTCAGCGTGCTGTCCTGTCACATCGTAAACTTTTTTAATTTGTGCATCATGTTCAGATAAGAAAGAAGGAAGTGTATCGATTCCTTTTGTTGTTTCGGCAATATCTCTTTGCTCTTCTGTATGATGTTTATGTGATGAGCTCGTTTCTTTTGCTGGTTGTTTTTGTTCCGTATTGTTGCAGCCTATCATTGTAAATGTAAGTATTCCCGTCATACAACATAACAAAAGCGGCTTTTTCATTGGCATCCCCCTTTATTTTCACTTTACTGAAATTGTAACAGTTTCCTCAGTTATTTCCTACGAGAAATGGACAGGTATTAAACATATATTAAGCGTAGCTCAATTTTAGAAGTAAAAAAGAAGGAGCGAATATACACTCCTTCCTTATTTTGCTTTTTTCACTTTTATTTCTGTTTTTAATTTCTTCATTTCAGCTTTTATATCCTCTTTTTTCACATTTAATTTTTCAGCAATTTGTTTTACATTCATACCGTCTTTCTTCATTTTTAAAACGTCATTTAAAGGTGTGTTACTCTTTTGTGAAATAATGTTGAGCGCAGCAAGCTGGAATAAAGATACTTCATAGTCACGCATTGTTTGTTTCACTTGGTCTGGCGTTGATTTTTGCATGTCTGCTACTTTTTGAAACAATTTTGCTTTCATCTCTTTACTCATATGATGTTTATGTAGTTTCTTCGCATCAACGCCGAAGTGCTGCGCAGTTTCTTTCCATACTCGTTTTTGTTTATAGTAGTCTAATACAGTGTTAATATCTTTGCCGCTTAACTTTGCGATGCGAGCCGCTTTCCAAATTTCATGCTTTTGATAGCCTTTTTCTGTTAATGATTTGTATTGCTCTTCAGAAATAAATTTGTGGTGTTTCGTTTCTTGTTTCGTTTCTGCTCGTGAGTTATTCGTAGAAGCGTATGCAGTTAGCGATGTTGCTCCGCATAATAATGATACCGCTAACATTCCTGTTACTAGCTTTTTCTTCATGTTCTATCACTCCTATATGTAGTTGATTGCTTTTGTTATAGCTTATCCAAAAAGTATGACAAAACTATGAACAAATTATGTTTTATATAAGTACAAATTGAAAAAACGACGTCAAAAACCCTTTCTTTTTAGGGAGGACGAGAGCATCTGGCCATGTATAGTAGCGGTCAGGGCCCTTTCCTGCCACGTGCAAGGATTAAAACAAAGGGAGAAAGCAAGTAGCGTTCATGTTTTGTTAGGCATAGCAGCGACTTATATGTTGAAAATTTAAAATAGATTTATCCCGCATTAACGGGCAGTAAACCCCCACCTCAAGATTGAGAGAGAATCGAAGAAGATAGGTGGGGGATAACTGCCCGTAAAAGTCCGATTGGTGAGGGCTTTCCATCAGTGGGGATGGAGAAAACCCCCGCTGATGGAAGTTTCACTTTATATGTATGTAAGAAAAAAGAGAAGTAGCAAGTTGTTTCTATATGATAAGAGTTTTAAAATGAAGAAAAAGATTTCAATGAATGGAGAAGATGCTGCGATGCATGTATTAATTGTAGAGGATAATGAGAGTGTGTGTTCCATGCTTGAAATGTTTTTTTTGAAAGAAAACTTTCAAGTAACATTTGTCGCAGATGGCTTAGAAGCATATGCATTGGTTCAAAAGAAAGAATGGGATTTGCTTATTATAGATTGGATGATTCCAGGGATGGATGGTATAAAACTATGTAAAAAAATAAGAGAAAGCAGTGACGTTCCTATCATTATGTTAACAGCAAAAGATAGCGAAGCAGATCAAGTGCTAGGGTTAGAAATTGGGGCAGATGATTATGTTACGAAGCCGTTTAGCCCGCTTGCATTAATCGCACGGATGAAGGCAGTTGTTCGTCGTTTATCCAAAAAACAGGTAAAAAGTGAAACGAATCATTTTCAAATTAATGAAGAAACGAGAGAAGTATTTTTAGACGGCGAGAAAGTGAATAATTTAACGCCAAAAGAATTTGAATTACTCCTCTTTTTTACGAAGCACCCACGCCAAGTATTTCGAAGAGAGCAGCTCTTAGAACGCATTTGGGGATATCAATTTTACGGAGATGAACGAACGGTGGATGTACATATTAAACGGCTTCGTAAAAAAATTAGGACTGACTCGCATATATGGATTCATACTGTATGGGGCATCGGTTACAAATTTGATGAAGTGGTAGCTGTCTGTGAAAAGGATTAAATATTTTTATAAGTTATTGTTTAGTTACATTTTTGTTTTACTTGTTGCCTTTATTCTATTAAGCGTCATGTTTTTAAGTTTAGCTGAAAATCTTGCTTATGAAACAAAGGTAGAAGAGCTTACTTCTTATGGGACTAAAATTATTGATGAGCTTGAGAAAAAGGAAATGGATGTTCATGTTGTGAAATTGAAACATTTTTCTAGTCTATTACGTGCACGTGACACAAAGTTTTTCATCTTTAATGAAAAGGGAGAAATTACGCAATCACCCGTTCATGTAAAGAAAAATCCATTGTTAAGCGAGGCGGAATGGAAGAAAATTCAACATGGTGAAACATTGAAAATAAAACGAGACGTGAACAGGTTTGAACAGCCTGTATCAATTGTTGCGATTCCATATATGAGAAATGGTGAACTGCAAGGAGGTGTGATGTTAACGTCTCCCATTCACAGTACACTTGAAATTATTACAGAATTAAATCGTTATTTATTAATTGCAGCAGGTGTTACGTTTCTAATTGTACTCGTAGTCAGTATTTTTTTCTCGCGCTCTTTAGTAAAACGGGTGCAGCGCCTTCGCAAGGCAAGCGCAATGATTGCAAAAGGTCAGTATGATGTACATATTCCTATTGGACAATATGATGAAATTGGTTTGCTCGGAAACGATTTTAATAATATGGCACAGCAACTTCAGAAAGCACAGACAGAAATTAATCGTTTAGAAAAGCGAAAACGTCAATTTATTGCTGATGTTTCCCATGAATTAAAAACACCGCTCACAACAATTAATGGTTTAGTAGAAGGGATGAAGAATGATCTCATTCCAGAGGAGAAAAAGCAGCGCTGCTATGAAATGATGGAACAAGAAACGAAGCGATTGATTCGCCTCGTTAATGAAACGTTAGACTATGAAAAAATTCTTTCAAATGAAATTACACTTCAAAAAGAAGAAATTGACGTAAAGGAAATCTTTGAAGTCATTAGTGAACAATTAGAACTGCAAGCAGAAGAAAAAGGAAATAAAATTGAAATCGATGTCCCGGCTCGTTTATTTGTTTACGCTGATTATGACCGGTTGCTTCAAATTTTACTGAACATCACCAAAAATAGTCTGCAATTTACAGAGAACGGAACGATTCTATTACGAGGAAAAGAAGAAGGACAAACAATAAGTATTGAAATTACAGATACAGGAATAGGAATGAAGCAAGAAGAAGTCGCTGCCGTGTGGTCGCGTTTTTATAAAGCGGATGCTTCTAGAACGAATAGCTATGGTGAATTTGGATTAGGGTTATCGATTGTCAAGGAACTTGTGAAACTGCACGATGGAACGATTGAAGTAATGAGTGAACAAGATAAAGGAACAACGTTTATCATACGTTTTCTCAGATCATAAAAATCGTCTTACATAAAGTAAGGCGATTTTTTGTTACGTCAGGAAAAGGATTTAATCGCTTCTATACATGTCCATAAAGTGAAACTTCCGTCAGTGGGGGGCTTACTGCCCACGAATAGCGGGATAAAAAGAAAAGAGTTTTTTTGTATTAAATATTGATTTATATAAGGAAACTAACTTATAATTGAAATTGATAATCTTTATCAACTAAAAGAGTATACATATAGATATAAAATGATGAAGGAGAGGAAAAGATGACAACTTATACTTCCATCGCAACTGTTGTGAAAGAAAGAAGATCAATTCGGACATTTATAAATAAAGTAGTAGAAAAAGAATTATTGATTGAATTATTAAATGATGCAACGTGGGCACCGAATCATAAACACCGCGAGCCGTGGCAATGTAAATTATTTATGGGAGACGGCCGCAAAACATTTGTAAACGCTGTTTTAAGCTCATTTTCAGCAGAGGAAAGAGAAAAACGCGGAAAAATGCTAACAGAACGGTTTATGAATACACCAGCTCAAATTGTTGTTTATATGGATGAAGACCCGCGCCAAGTACAGCGTGATGAAGACTATGCTGCTGTATGTGCATTTATACAAAACTTTCAGCTTCTAGCTTGGGAACATCAATTAGGAACTGTTTGGAAAACGGGCGGACTCATTTACAATCCTGATTTTATGAAAACAATTGGTTTAACGAAAGGACACAGAATTGTTGGTATTTTACATGTTGGATATTTTGATAAAGTACCAGAAGGAAAAGAGCGTACGCCGATTACGGAGAAGCTAGAGATTATTGAAGGATAACAAAGAAGGATGCATGAGCATCCTTTTTTTTGTTATGCGAGTTCTGCTGGAAGAGTGAACGTTCCATCGTTATGTTGATGTAATGTGTAGACGTGTGTAATCGCACTTGTATGTATGGCACCGTAAATGTGCGGATATCGTTCACCGTTTGCAGCTAATTCGTACTTAATTTCTGCTTGTACACGTTCGGCATCAATCGCTAACAATACAAGAGAAGGTTTTGATGCAAAATGTTTATGAGCAACTCGTAATGATTGATGAAGAAATGAGCAGTGAATGAAGCCTTCATCGTGTAAAGAAGGTTCGACAATTGCTCCTGTTTCCTTTGCGTTCTCCCATGCTTGTACTGTCATAACTTTCATGATTGTTTTCATAGTATTGTCCCCTTTGTAATGACTATTTTCCTAAAGAAAATTTTACATGTTTTTCAAGTTAATCGCATCTAAAAGATAAAATAAATAGAGGTAGTTTCTTTAATCTTCATGAAAGCTTGCTTCTATTCATACACTTTCATAAGGGAAGGTGTAAGGAGGGAAAAGAGATGAGAAGCAGTGAGGAGCAAGCATTGCAATATGCAATTGCGGAAATTACGGAAATCGCGACAGGATTTGGGTTAGATTTTTATCCGATGCGTTATGAAATTTGTCCAGCAGATATTATTTATACATTCGGTGCCTACGGGATGCCAACACGCTTTTCACACTGGAGTTTTGGAAAACAGTTTTATAAGATGAAACTTCATTATGATTTAGGACTGAGTAAAATATATGAGCTCGTAATTAACTCTAATCCGTGCTATGCATTTTTATTAGATACAAACTCACTCATTCAAAATAAACTTATTGTTGCTCACGTATTGGCGCATTGTGACTTCTTTAAAAATAATATTCGGTTTTCTAACACAAAACGGGATATGGTGGAAAGTATGGCAGCAACTGCAGAGAGAGTAAAAATTTATGAACATAAATACGGAAAAGCAGAAGTCGAAACGTTTTTAGATGCAGTGTTGGCTATTCAAGAGCACATTGATCCTTCACTTATGAGACCAAAGTTTTCGTGGAGTGCAGATAATCAAGAAGAGGAAAAACAAACAAGAAAGGCTTCTACGCCATATGATGATTTATGGAACTTAGAGAATCGAAATAAGAAACGTGAATTACCTAATGCACGGAAGAAAAGAAAAATTCCGCCGCAACCAGAAAAAGATTTACTTCTCTTTATTGAAAAATACAGCCGCGAACTAGAAGAGTGGCAGCGCGATATTTTAACGATGATGCGTGAGGAAATGCTGTACTTCTGGCCGCAGCTTGAAACAAAAATCATGAATGAAGGCTGGGCTTCGTATTGGCACCAACGCATCCTCCGCGAAATGGACTTAAGCTCAGATGAAGCCATTGAATTTGCGAAGCTAAACGCAGGAGTCGTGCAGCCGTCAAAAACAAGCATTAACCCGTACTACCTCGGTATCAAGATTTTTGAAGACATCGAAGAACGCTATAACAATCCGACAAAAGAAATGATACGCCAAGGCGTAAAACCAAACTCAGGAAGAGAAAAAATCTTTGAAGTGCGCGAAATTGAATGGGACGTATCATTCCTGCGAAATTACTTAAACAAAGAACTTGTCATGCGCGAAGATATGTATTTATTCCAGCGCCAAGGAAAAGATTATAAAGTCATTGATAAAAATTGGGAAAATGTTCGTGATCAGCTAGTCAATATGAGAACAAACGGTGGATTTCCGTATTTAGTTGTCGAAGATGGGGACCATTTAAAGAATGGCGAATTGTACATTAAGCATTGTTATGAAGGAATTGAACTGGATTTAAAATATTTAGAGAAAGTATTGCCATACGTTTATCAAGTATGGGGAAGAACGGTGCATATGGAGTCTACTGTAGAAAATAAGAGTGTTGTGTTTTCATATGATGGGAAGATGGTGCATCGGAAGTATGTGTGAGGGCCGCTGGAATTAGCGGCTTTTTTATATTGAATGGAGATTTGGTTCTAGGGATGGCGGTGTTTTCGTAGAGAATTATTTTTTACTTTTATTAGCAATTAGAAGATAAAGTAGTGAACAGTTGGTTCTATAATATTTCTAAAGATGAATATTATAGTAGAATTAAAAAGGTAAAAGAAAGTTCTGGACAGTTTAGTTAAATGAACTAACAAATTACATAAATAACTGGAGAGATTCAAATGAGTCACGTAGGAACATATAAGATAGATATCACACCACCCTTAGGTATCGACTTCATTGGATACCACAGAGAAACAGGGATTCGTAATATTGATGAACAAATTTATGCAACAGTATATGTGTTTGAAAGTAGTGAAACAAAGACCGTATTTATAAGCATTGATAACATAGGGATGTTAATAGAAGATACTGTAACAATTCGGGAGCAAATCGCAAATGAGTTGAATGTTCCATTTGAAAACATAATGGTTGTATATACTCATACCCATTCTGGTCCCGAAACAGCTGGTGATGATGAGTTAGTAACGTCTTATAAAACGATCCTAATCAATAATGTAGTAAGAGCTGCTGCTATTGCAAATGACAATATGCGACTATCTGAAGTTGGGTGGAACGTTACAACAGGTGAAATAGGAGTAAATCGAAGAGAGAAAACATCTGATGGTAAAGCAAAAATGGGTGTTGATGTAAATGGGGTTGTGGATAAACGAATCGGTGTTTTAGCAATCAGAAACGACCAAACAAAGGACTTAACTGGGATCATTGTATTTTGTACAGCGCATCCAAATGTTTTAAAGGGAGATAGTGATAGATTATCAGCTGATTATCCAGGTTTGACTAGGGAAATTCTCGAACAAACACTTAATTGTCCTGTAACAATTGTTCAGGGGGCCGCGGGAAATGTGAATGCAAAATATCGTGGTTCAATGGAAGCATTAAAACAAATGGCCTACATAGTAAGTGGAAGTGTCTTAATGATGTTGCCAACTATTACTTATAACTCAATTTCAAAGTTGAAAACTATTTCAAGCACATTACCAATGAAATTAAAGGATATTCCTGAACCTGATGGAATAAAGCGGATGGCACAATTAGCTGAAAAACATTGGGGCGTAAATACTGACGAATGGCTGACTAGCGTGTTAGATAAATACAAACAAAATATGAAACAGTTAACAATTGATTTAGAAATTC
This sequence comes from Bacillus bruguierae, assembly GCF_037104725.1. Classification (NCBI taxonomy): domain Bacteria; kingdom Bacillati; phylum Bacillota; class Bacilli; order Caryophanales; family Bacillaceae; genus Bacillus; species Bacillus bruguierae. The sequence continues at coordinate 38,133 of NZ_JBAWSX010000027.1, forward strand.
AGTTATTTCAAATCAATGAAGGTTCATTTTCTGGGATACCGATGGAGCCATTTTCAGAAACAGCTCTAGAGATTAAAGAACAACTGAATAACGAACTCGCTTTTTTTGGTGGTTATACGAACGGTTATCTTGGTTATTTACCTACAAAAGAAGAATATAGATACGGAGGGTATGAAGTAGAACTAAATCCTGTGGTATATGGACCGGTTACAAATATATGGATGCCTCCAGAAGAGAATACTGCTGAGCTTGTAATGGAGAAAGTTTTGGAACTATATAATTCTTAAAACTTTTATAATGAAGCACAGCAGGTTTATAGATTAAGAACTTGGAAATAATCCAAGCTCTTTATTTATAGGCCTAATAAAGATAATTCTTGTTTTTGGTTTATATTCATAAAAAGCACGTTACTATTCTCATTAACATAAGAGAATAGTAACGTGCTTTTAACTTCAAAAATAGTCTAAATCCTTAAGTTGATGGATGTGGGGCAGCACTCCAATATGCTTGGATTAAAATCATTGCAAACAGCTAAAAAAGTGATTGCTGGAATAGAAGTTATGCATATGATCAAAAAAGGACAAACTCCTCAAGGTGAGAAGCCTGTCCAAAAACATATATAAATCCAATTTGTTTTTTTACATATAGATTGCTACTATGAAAAAAGGAACCTGCATTTGTTTGCTCTTTTTGGTTTTCGCTGCGCATGTGGCAGAAATAGGCCCTGACCGATTCTATGCATGGCCAGTTGCTCTTGCCCACCGAAAAAGAAAAGGGTTTTATGTTGATTTTTCAATTTGCATCTATATATCTTATCCACTAGGAATCTTTCAATAGTGAATTAGAATAATGACTTAATACTTGCTAGGACAGTAAGTATCCCTATAATAATGACAAATACATTGCTCGCTTTCCCTTTGTATTTAGCTAGTACTGGTACTTTATGGATCGCATACATTGGTAATAGACATAAGATAGCAGCAACTAACGGACCACTAAGGGCATCAATAATTCCAAGAATACTTGGATTTGCATAAGCAACATACCAGCATGTTAATACGACAAAAGTAAGGATCATTGTCTTAACTGTTTTTTCTCCTACATCTTTTCCGCGTTTTTTACTGGACTTGATAATCATGTCACGCATTACCTCATATGCTCCTATATAATGACCAAGGAACGACTTTGTTATGGCCACAAAAGCAATGATAGGAGCTGCAATAGTGATTATAGGCGAATTAAGCTCATTCGCAAGATATGATAGGATTGACAAGTTCTCCTTTTTTGCCATTGCAAGATCACTTGGAGTTAAACTCAATGTACTGCTCCAAACAAAGAACATAACAACAGCGAATGTCATGATATAACAAGCTTTTTGTATTTGAGC
>NZ_JBAWSX010000028.1:0-31255 GCF_037104725.1 Bacillus bruguierae
TGTACTTGCTTTGCTTTCTAAGTCAGAACCACTGGTCTAATGCCGGTGGTTTTCTTTCTACAATAAGGGTTTGGGGCCGAGGACGGACCCAAATAGTAATGGTATTAAGATCATAATGGTAATATGGGTTCTGGTGCAAATAATATGTAGATCCGAAATAGCAGTGTATCCCTAACGGAATCTATTACTATGCGGTAAGACCGAAGAGTTGATTGATTAACTTGATTTCGATGTGGTGGCAATATTTTGATAACATGGAGAAGAAACTCGACAAGTCTAGACAAACTTCCGGTCAAATTATTTTTTACGGTCATCTGTTTATTTTAATGTCTTTGAGTATGGTTGCAGCATCCATTAGACTATTATTTTTACATGAGGTCTATTATTCTTTTATCCTATATTTTGTTTTTGGTTCTGTATTGCTCTATTTCCTGTCAACTACAATTGTTTTTCATCAATACAGGTTTGAACAACACCATTTGAAAATTTATCATTTATGCTTGTTTTTAGGGATTTTAGCAGTCTTTTTTGTTATTAATTTGATTGTAGTAGTACCAAATATTGTGATAATAGGACAATTAACCCCTATTTTTTATCATCTATGCTAAATTAACAACTACATAAATGGTTCTGGTGCAAAGATAAAATAAAAGAGAATATAGCTTATATATTTCTAGCTGAATTCTATTTTATGCTGTAAGCCCAAACAATCGATGGATGAATTTTTTCTAGTTTCGAACAGACTGATGCCGTAAATCAATCTGTTCTTTTTTGATCATATGCATGACTGCTAATCTCAAAATAATAGATGTAGCCGTGTCAAAAGACTTGAACCTTAACATTGGAAGGGCTCAGCTCTTAATAGAATGAGGAACAGGTGCATATGAAAAGATACTTGGCTGATTTGATTTTTCCATTTTTCCTTAAATAAAAAGTCAATGGTATTCCCTTTTGAATCGACTACACCACACATATAAATCCACTGTCCTTTGACTTTAATATAGGCCTCATCCCAAGACTTATAGATTATTTTCAATTTTCCTGAAATTTTTACACTAGAATCATTATTGTTTCTATTATACTGATACTTTTTCAGGATCATTTAACTTCTGCATAAAGATACGTGCTGCAAAACTTAAAAATTTATCATCAAAGTGAATAAGATTAATATCTTGACTTGGTGTTGGATCAACAATACGAACTATGCTCAAGGAATCATTATTAACAAAATCAACCAGTGAGAGTGGTATTATGGCAACCCCATGTCCATTGCATACAAGACTCAATAGAGAAATAGAAGATTTTGTTTCTATATTTGCTACAGATAAAGATAACCCTAAATTTTCACAATATATCTTAATTGATTCACGACAACTGCTTGAAGTCATTATTCTACTCAGCCCTACTAATTCTCGAAAAGAAACAAATGATTTTTTATTCAAAGGATGATTTTTTGGAATCACAAGGACGAGCTCTTCGCTATACAAAAAAGTGCTTGTTAATGTGTCTGGAGTTTGAAAACTACGTGTGATCCCTATATCAATATTATTTTCAACGATTTGATTTACAGTAACTTCTGATTCTATGATTTTTACTAAGATGTTGGGATAATGTTGTTGAAATTGCATAATATAAGGTGTTAAATAGGTGAGGTCCTCTAATAACCCTCCTATAGTAATCACGCCTCTTTTCACACCCTTTAATTCAAAGATCTCATTATGAACCTCATCAAATAGCTGCATGATAAATTTACCTTTATCCAATAGTAACTTACCTGCTTCTGTAATTTTGATACCCCTTCCAACTCGATGAAATAAAGGTGTATCAATTTCACCTTCTAACACACGTATTTGTTGACTTAAAGTCGGCTGTGAAATACCTAGAACTTCCGCAGCTTTAGTAAAACTACCATTATTACAAACTTGAATAAAATACTCTAAATGACGTAGTTCCATTCTTAATACCCACCTTCCGCTTTATGAAAGATTCACACTTAAAAGAACACTATGTATGCGTTGGCATAACAACTATCTTTCTTATACTAATTGTAATCCCATGATTTCTTCATTTTGGAAACCAATAAATGTACTACATTTATTGGTTTCCTCCCTCCTGTTTATTTACTTTTCTTTAATTTATATTTAAGTAGGATATTACTAATTCGAGATATATGTTCAAAAATTTATAGTTCTTGCGCATAATAGCCTAATTTTTTCAACTGTTCGATCATCACTTTTTTCTCACCAGAGTCCAAACCACCAAATATTTGTCGAATCGCCTGTTTATGCTTAGGGAAAATAGTATCCATCAATTCAATACCTTCTGGAGTAATTGACGCATACGTGACACGGCGGTCTTTAGGACATGGTTTTCGTATTAATAACCTCTTCTTTTCCAACTTATCAACTACATACGTGATACTGCTACTTGCAAGTAATATTTTGTCTCCAATTTTTTGTATAGGCTGATCGCCTTTATTGTATAGTAACTCAAGAACTGCAAATTCAGTTGGATTAAGTCCATAACTTTTTATATCTTCTTCAATACGCTTTGTGATTGACTGTGCTGCTCGTGATAATATAACAAATAACTTTAAAGATAAATTCTCATCATTAATCAAACTCACAATTACCAATCCTTTACAAAATATCTCGAATTCAAGACTTATTATATGATTATCAAAATATTATGTCAATAATTCAGTTTAGTTCTATCAAACCACTTATAATTTATTTCTCAACATGAGACGTACGGAGGCGTAATAAAGTGAAACTTTAATCAGTGGGGGTTTTCTTCATTCCCCACTAATTATTAGTTGAACCAATCGGGCTTTTACGGGCAGTTTATCTCCCACCTAACTTCTTTGCTTTCGCCGAATTTTGAGGTGGGAGTATTACTGCCCGTTAATGCGGGATAAATCAATTGGTAATATATAGACATCTCAATTGCGTTATTTCTTTTAAAGAGAGCTTGTTTTCTGACACAAGCTCTTTTTTTATCATATCCTACATAGAATTCAGAAACATTTTACCTGGTGAGTTTTGTACCCTTACAGCGATAGAGACCAAAAATCTGGTTCTGGTGCAAAAACCTCAAAACAATTGCAATTAATCTCTAAAGTTTGATTAAAGAACTATTTTTCTGTAGCAAAATAAAGCAGTGCTATGACCGGAAAAGCGATTCCCATCCATAATGCTGCACTCCATCCACCTGAGGCGTATGCCCATCCTCCGATAGAGGATCCAATAGCACCACCCAAAAAGAAAATAGCCATGAATAACCCGTTTAATCGACTACGAATTTCTGGCTTCAAAGAAAAAATCAAACGTTGACTAAGCACAAGGTTTGCGGACACTCCCATGTCCAATAGAATAGCTGCAACTACTAGAACAGCTATTCCGACGGGCGAATTACTCCGAATCATGAGTGGTAGTAATAAAGAAGCGATGACAACAGCGAGAGCTATCCCAGTGGCAATTCGAGTCCATCCACGATCAGCTAGACGTCCTCCTACTGGCGCAGCTATCGCACCCGCAATCCCGACAAGTGCATATAGTGCTATAGCTTTCTGAGAAAAATGAAAAGTAGGGCTAGACAATAATAACGGAACAGTAGTCCAGAATAAGCTGAAAGTCCCGAATACACACGCATGATAAATCGCGCGACGGCGTAAGATCGGGGTAGTTCGCAGTAATTGCCACATTGAACCGAGTAAAGCGGTATAATTTGTGTTTGCCATTGGCCTCCTAGTAGGAAGTACTTTTAATACTATGATCGCTAAGAGAACAATTACTGCCGCAGACAAGGCAAATATTGCATTCCATCCCCAGATGTCAGCTACTAGGCTTGATATCGGACGAGAAAGCATGATACCAAGTAACAGACCACTCATGACATTACCAACAACGCGGCCACGTGTAGATTCTGACGCAAGGTATGATGCAAAAGGTACGAGCACTTGTGCTGCGACCGATCCCAACCCGATGAAGAATGAAGCCACTAAGAACAGTATTCCGTGTTTCACAAATACTATGGCAGTCAGGGCGACTGCACTTAGAAGTAACGATATAACTACCAGCTTCCGGTTTTCAACAATATCTCCTAAAGGTACAAGAAATAGTAAACCGACAACATATCCAATCTGTGTTAGCGTTACAATCAACCCAGCACTACTAGTAGAAAGCCCAATTGCAGAGCTAATTAACCCAACCAAGGGCTGTGCATAGTAAAGATTAGCTACAATGATACCACATGCAGTTGCGAGAAGTATGGTTAACCCTGCTGAAATATCTTTATCAATTGTTTGATTTTTTAAATTAGACATAGTTAACTCCTCCTATACCATTATCCCGAAGTTCTTGAATTATCTTGACAAATGCTGCAGCGGCATCAGTGGCCATTGTACTAAATTGAGTCTGAACTGCATCCCACTCTTCTTTCAAGACTTTCAATTGTGCCATCTCTTTCTTCTCCTTTTCCATGTATTTTTAGTAATAAGTTCTTGTGGAGTCTTAGGCTTAGTTGCATCAGTTAACATTGCAAGATTTCTTAACAATTAAATACTAAACGTTTAGTTTATTAATTAAAACAAATAATATACTAAACGTTCAGTTTTGTAAATGGGTTATTTTATTTTTTATTCAAATTAAGTATACTAAACGTATAGTTTATATTTTTGGAAGGAATGATTAATGTGCAAAGTAAAAGAGGTCGGCCGCGTAATGTCGAAACGCATAAGTCTATCCTTTCCGCATCCTATGAGTTATTGCTGGAAAAGGGCTTTAAAGCGGTCACGGTCGATAAAATTGCAGATCGTGCTAAAGTTAGCAAGGCCACGATTTATAAATGGTGGCCTAACAAGGCAGCCGTGGTAATGGATGGTTTTCTTTCTGTTGCCGCTGCCAAATTACCTGTGCCTGATACGGGCTCGGCATTGAATGATATTCTAATTCACGCCACGAGTTTAGCCAGGTTTTTGACAAGTCGGGAAGGGACCATTATTACAGAGTTAATAGGCGAAGGGCAGTTTGATTCAAAATTGGCGAAGGAATATCGTACTCGATATTTTCAGCCCCGTCGACTCCAAGCTAAGCATCTTCTGGAGAAGGGAATTCAGAGAGGAGAATTGAAAGAAACTCTCGATATTGAATTAAGCATCGATCTCATTTACGGGCCGATTTTCTATCGTTTGCTCGTAACTGGCGAAAAGTTGGATGATTCCTATGTACATCATTTAGTGATGAGCGCATTTGAAGGAATCCGATTAACCTGAATAACATTCGAACAAAAATTTATTTACCACGAAATTGCCGATTCTCCACTCTCCTGATATAATGCGTCATGACCTTTCATCGCTTTAATATCGCTGAGCGATATCGACCACCGGAGAATCGAAGAGCACTTTTTGAATCTATACCTGACTGATAAACTGGGTTTCCAACCATATTAATGGATTGGATGGTGTGTGAATTTAGAGAGTATTGAAGAGCATTATACGGATACAAATTTATCTTAAGTTGATGGGCATGGGACGGTACCCCTATTAGAAAATCACTCTTATAAGCAAGTTGAGGAGATAACAGGAATTAGCGAGGGCACATTGATCCCAGCGAAAAGAAAAGCGTAGATATAAATAATGTATGTTATTGTATCCCTTGTATGTTGGGAAGAACAGTTGATGAAAAGAGAAAAACACAAAATCATATTTCATGAGAATATATACACTAAGGGACCCAGAGTACCAAATCCATTAAAGTTGAGTCTTAGCAAACAATAAGAGATGAAATGAAGGTACTTGAAATCAAAGAAATTGATATTTTTCAGATACGTGTAAAACTAAGTCATAGTCATACATCATTTACCAGTAAGTTTTTATAATTAACTCTACATAGGATAAAGAAAAAACACAAAGAATCTAGTTTTATTAAAAATCAAGAGAATAGTTAGAATCATATTCATCCATACATTTTTATTTAATGTCACTCATTATAAATCATAAAAAAGATGGATAGATGAACAATATAAAAATCTGTTCAATCTATCCTTTTTTGTACTACAAATGAGCTATTTACCACAACAAAGAACTTGTATTTTGTTGTACTAAAGCACTCATTAGCTTAATAAGAAGCTTTCTTTTATTGATATTTAAATGGGAAGTTCTTTATTAATTCATTGAATTTATTTTCCCATTGTAAAAAATCTGAAATAGGCAATTCCCCCCAAAACTGTAGTCCTGACATTTCAAATGAAACTGATATAAAGTATGTATCTCCTTTTTCCTCATCACCAAACCAGCAGGGAAAAGTGGTTTGATTTCCCATATAAGATGGCAATATTTCATACACCTTCCCTAAAGCTTCATACGTTTTATTATTAAATTTATCTTCATCAATCATATAGACTCTTTCAAACTCTATTATGTCGTTAACAACAACATAACTGTTATTATAATAATGTTCGTCTTCTACAACCATATCCACAAAATATACCCTCCTTTGATTAATTTATACAAGTTTTTTGCCCCTCCATATTCCACCACATGTGTCACAAATTTCTTTAGCAAATATATTAATACCTGTGTAAACGTATGAAAAAGGACGAATACGGTTTTCTGTGTCCAAATGATAGGGGGCTAATCCGGTAGCATTTCGACCATACAGAGTAAATCTTTTACTTTTAACATCGAGATTTACTTCTCGCTACATGTTAAATTGTTTTGCTATATAATCACCATTTTTATTGTCACCAGTCTATTTAGGATTAACAATTATGCGTAACTTCTAGCTCATTATTGGCATATATTGTTCCGTAAGTAGCACAAAGTAACATACCACCACAAACCTCGCTACTCACTTGAAAGTTAATGTTATCTTCATATGTATCTATGCTATCAGCTCTAATTGTATCTACAAGTTTTTTAAAATCAAGAACTGGTAAATATTTCGCTATAATTTCATAGCTTGATAAATTATCTTCATTATTATATGCGTTATATTCCTGAATTTCTTTATAAATCGGACTTGGACTATACGGATCATGTTTCAATTGTCCATTTTCATCTTCGAACTTTTTTATTTCTTCTTTCACTATATAATCTGGATAATCTTCACTGCCTTCATCTTCATCACAAAATTCCCAAAATGGATATTCTATATCACATAAGTGCGTTATAATCCACATTAGAAATTGCTCATTTATAAAACCCGCATTTACTTCTAACTCCTTGAATCTATTACCATAATATTTTGTAACTTTGTCTATCTTCTCTTCTTGGGACATATCATCCGTCGCCCCTGTTATATCGCATCCATCTAAATTTATAAAAATGCTATTGAACTTACCTAAAACACCTAAATCAACGGTTTCACTCCAATAGGCTTCACCATCTCTATCGATTTTTATCATAATATCCTCCATTCTGCTGCTATCGCCTCAAACTCACGTTTCAATTAGCTTTCTTTCTTCGTACTCTCTTACAATATCTGTACGTGATTTTCCATTCACATAAAGCTGAACCATCTGCCGTTTGAACTCATCTGTAAATGCTCGATGCTCACGTTCGCCCATAACGTTCTCTAATGATTTGTTTTTAATCTACTAGAACTTAATAACTGTCCAATCCAGTGTAGCCTATTCAAATCAACCATATCAAGTCTTTGCATCCTGTCAGAAGGAAAAAAAAGCTTATAGACATAGAGCCAATAGGGCCTTGTCTATAAGCTTTTTTACTTTATCTGACCAAAATAAACCTCACTTTTTTAAACAGGAATCATTTTACTTATTTTACAAGAGTTTGGACTAAAACAGGGTCGTGGTCGCTTGCACGACCATGCTTTTCCATAAATCCTGAATTAATATGGACAATGTCCACCTGCGTATTCGCCGCCATATTATTTGATACAAGAATATGATCAAGCACCTGTGCATTTCCCTGATAGTTCTTGGTATAACGCTCTTCTGCTGGAATCTTCTCAATCATATTGGTTAATACATTTCCTTTTAATGCTTTTAAAGGCTCGGAGAACTCAAAATCATTAAAATCCCCTAATAAAACAATATTGGCATCTTTCTTCTTTGAATGAATATCCTTCACAAAGCTATTGACGACATTAGCCATTTTTATTCGCTGCTCTTCACTATGAAATACCGGAGGCTGTATTTTTCCAAATAACGGATAGTCTCCAAGCTTTGAGTTAAAATGGTTAGCAACTACAATAACGTCTTTCTCATTAAATTTGAACTGTGCTGCTAATGGTTTTCGACTTGAACAGAAGGCTGGATTGATTGGATCGATGCGGCCAGGATTTAGAGTCAGCTTATTGTTTTGAAAGTGGACTGCTTGTGTCGCTGTTCCTTTTGTGCCTTTTATAAGTGATACACGATCCGGATTATACAGAAATCCTACACGAATATTTCCTCCAGGCTCACCACCATCCGCTTTGTCTTCTGGTGCAATATCAGTATAAGTGTAATTAGGTCCACCTAGAGACTTAATTTTAGTAATCAATACTGCTGCACTCTTGTTTGCATCAGTCGTGCCGCTGTCTGTTGGTCCATCATTATCCTGTACTTCCATCAGGCCGATAATGTCTGGCTGTTTCATGTTCTTTACAATTGCTTCTGCTAGTCTTGTGACTTTTGCATCATCCGTTTGAGTTGAAAAATTTTCTATATTATAAGAAGCAATAGTTAATTTTTTACGATTAGGAGTGATAGTCGTTGTTTCGCGTTCATTTGAACCTTGTACAAGCTTTGGTAATTCTTCTCTTTTACTCAGTACTTTAAAGTTACTGTAGCTATAGCTAATAACCCCTTTTATCGACCCTTCAAAGCGATCGCCCATTTTAGTTATAAAGCTTTTGTCATTAATATCGATGAAGATTCTTTCGGGGTTAAAGTCATTTTCAGATATACGCAGACCCCCCGCCTTTGTATTTGTGTTCATTGTTCCCGGAATAACAACAATTTCACCGGAATTCTGTGGCGCAACAATTTTTGCATTTTCTATTTGGACAAGCATCCCCTCTAAGCTCTCATAGAAGTCAATTCCATCTTCCTCAGGATCAAAAACAGAGAAGCTGTCATTATCGATTACCTCTGCAGGCGGGATACGGTCTTTACCGATAACAACCGGTGCTGGGAGCTTCTGATTGCTTGCGGTAACTCGAATGGAGCTTGCATTAATTTCTGTTACAGGCAGATCGGTTTTAAGTTTATCCTTGTAGCCCTCTAATACCCATTCCTTAACTTGGCCGCTGACTTTTACGACATCTCCAACCTTTACTCCATGAGGCATTTTATAAACTAATATACCTTCAGCTGTTTTATCATTTTTATCAGGCGTTAATTCCTGCATATAGAAGTTATTGTTATTTGCTACAAAGTTCACGATCCCAACAATATTTGTTACATTTTGCCCCTGATACGGGGAGTAATGCCCCTCCCCCTGAATGTCATGAATGCTGATAACATTCTTTTTAATGGTGTAATGAAAAGAAGCTATCTCACTATTCTCTAGGCCCGTTTTTACAGCGATGGCTTTAATTTGTACTGCTTCTTTTATAGTTATTGGACCGATATATTTTGTACTTGATTCCGTTGGAGTACTGCCATCAGTTGTATAATAGATGGTAGTATCAGGAGTCTCAGTTGATAATGTCACTTCCGTCCCGGGTGCAACTGTTCCTGGAGCAAGAGAGGCTTTTATATCCTGAACCTTTTCCCTCGTTAAGATTCCACTATTATTAGCAATGGTATCTGTAACCGAAATAATTTGTGCCGCATTCGAAACGTTTGAATTAGATAGAGTAAAAAGACCAAAGGGCATTACCAGAATGAGTAACAAGCTGAATGTTTTTTTTCGTTGTTTTTCCATCTTCTTTTATCTCTCCTAATACTATTTTTCATATTAATCATTACTTTTGGATTAATTATTAAGAATATGCTCTATTCTTTTATCTCACTTTAATCTTGGTTTACAATTCCCTATTAAGTGTCTGTTTATCCTCTTCTCACTCTGGAATTTTCTTTACTTATCTTATTTAGGAGTACTTTATTTCCCCTCTAATACTATTACAAGTTATATTCTCCTTACTTTTAACTTAATGCATGAAATACACCTGTTTTTCAGAAAAAAAATAACCTCTTACGGATATCACATCCGAAGAGGTTATTTTTTAATTAAACTTTATTTCAAATCTACATATTTAGCACTTGGTTTCACAGACAATACTATGCATCAGCATATTGAATAAAATCTATCATTTTCTCCTTTAATTCAGAAACAAATTCTGTACGTGTACTGAGATAAAATTGATTATTACTAGATAGATGTACACGTATAAGGTTTGCTGATCGCAATATCATCAGGTGATGATGGAGGTTTCCTTTAGCTCCGCCTATATAATTTAATATATCCGTAAATTTATATTTATTTCTTGAAAGGAGCTGAAGTATATCTAAACGTTTTTGATCTGCAAGAGCTTTTGAAATGTTAAATATTTTTTCTCTTGATTCTTCAAAACTTACAGGATACCACACAAACATTTTTTCTTTAAAAATACTAAAAGTATGGAGCGGACAAAAGTGAAGAGAAGGAATTAGAACAACGTGCTTAATTGTTGGAATTTCTATTTTAAGGCCAGTCGCAAACTCTTCTACCAACTCTTCTGGTGAATATGTTTCGGCTTTTCCACTAAATTTTGAAGCCTCATTAGCCATTTCTTTCTCTATATTCTCAAATTTAAAGTACTGGTTATACCACTCTGATAGGAAATAAAAATAATTTTTTTTTTGATTTTCTAGATTAAGTAAAAGATGAGAATCTTCTTTTTTTAAATGTGGTGCTAGTAATTCATACAATGTCGTTATTGATACTTTCTGGAACCAATCTAAAAATGAATGAATATCATCTTTTTGAGGACACCCTTCAATTATTAAGCATAGCACATCCCCAAAAGATACATCTTCAAATTGTTCAAGTTTACTTTTATAATGGTCAGTTAGTTTAGCATTAACATTTTCAATCCAACTAGTACCTTTATACAAATATTTTAGATTTTTCCTTCTTTTATATAATAAAAAACTTAAAAGTAATTCATAAACTATTGAATCATCCACTGCTACACGGTATGACATTACTTACCTCCCTCTCCTATTAGGATATTAATTATAGAATATCAAAATATGCAACATTCGAACAAGAATAATCATTCTAAATTTATTTTCTTTTTTATATTTTTCTGATAATATTGAACTTGTAATTTAGTTCTTAATTTAAAGAACTAATACGATAATACTATTGGAGGTTGTATTTATGAATCAAATTCCTCATAAGCCTACACGCTGGGACTTACAAAGATTATATCCAAATGAATGTGATCAAACTTTAAATAATGAATTAAACGAAATTAAAATTTTAATTCATTATTTAAAAGAAGAGACTTATTCAAAATTTAACACTGAAAGTTTTATTGATAAAAAAATGCTGCAGAGCTTCTCCGATGTCCGCAGCAAGCTTGAAAAAGCAGAATACTATTGTTACTGTCTTACTTCTGAATCAAAAGATCATTCTATTCCTACTTCATTGCATAACAAAATAACTTCCCTCAAAGATGAAGCTCATTCTTTATTGTCAGATTGGCAAAAATATATAAGCAAACTTCCTGCTGAAACCCAAAAGGAATGGTATAGCCTTCCTTTTGTACAACCCTTTATTCCTGATTTATCTACTAACATTTATACTGGTATTGAAGAACAAATGATAAATTTTACAAGAAATGAATTGAATCATTGGAAAGATATGTACACTCAGCTTAAAAATAAATTAGAGATTGAATTTATTGATGATGATAATAAAAAAGTAATTTCTTTTAGTGAAGTGAATGATTTAGCTATGAATCATGATGACCCTATCAAAAGAATGGAAGCATTTGAACTTCTAACAAATACATTGGATAAGGAAAAGGATCTTTTTGGTGCCGTTTTTAATAACTTTGCACGATTACGGTTGTCTCAAAACTGTGCCCTACAAAAAGACGATATATTATCAGATTCTCTTCATTTAAATGGAATTTCTCAAAAATCACTCTTTACAATGTGGGAGACAATAGATAAGAATTTTAAAAATTTAACTCGTTTTCTAGATTTTAAAAAGAATAATGCGGAAAAGCTAACATGGCATCAATCAATGACTTCTCAACAAAATAAACAAAGAAAAATGTCTTTTTCAAAAGCTGTAGAAGAAATATTCAATTCATTAGAAATGATCGATGATGAAATGGCTGACTTTGCACTTCATGTAATAACAGATGGTTGGGTAGATGCAGAACCAAGAACGAATAAACTTCCTGGAGGTTTTTGTGCGCCCTTTCTAAGTGAGGGGGAATCTAGAATTTCTTTACGATACGACGGAACGATAGAGAGTGTAAGAATACTAGCACATGAGATAGGACATGCCTGGCATTTTAAGCAGTTAAAAGATGCTCCCTCTCTTTCTTTTTTAGAAGAACGTTTTCCAATGAGTATCGCAGAGTGTTCATCTATTTTATTTGAATTAATTTTTGTGGATCATTTAATTACCGTTACGAGTGATTTGGAAGTTAAACAATCTTTGCTTAACTATAAAATACAAAGTAGCTTAAATTATTTAATGGCAGTTCGAGGATCATTTATATTTGAACAACTTTTCTATGAAGAAAGTAAAGATGGGCCATTAAGTTCCATTCAGATAGAGGAGTTATCAATCGAATCTCAGAAAAGAGCCTATGGTGATAGCTTAGAACAGTATCAACCTTTTGTTTGGATAAAATATGGGCATTTTTATGAACCTAACATTCCTTTTTATAATTATCCTTATACTTTTGGCTATCTATTAAGTTTAGGTCTGTTAGCCATTGCAAAACAGGATGGTAATGAATTTAATTCGAAATATAAAAGGTTCTTAAGTGAAACCGGAAAAAGGCCAGTTGAAGAATTAGTATACCATTACTTTAATATTGATCTTTCTAATCCAAAATTTTGGCAGCAATCTATTAATCAAGTTATTAAGGATATAGAAGAATATATTCACCTTTCAGATAGTTAACTTAATTCAGTTTATTTCAAAGACAGAATAATTTTTTTGTGCCCAAGATAGTAAATTTTCAAGTTCCATAAACGGTCGTTTATGGAACCTTATTTATTTCTACTCAAATAGAGCAAAATACTATTCCAATCTAGAACCCCCTAGGACCTGCTAACCAGTTTATTGCTAAATTGTTTTTTTGTCTTCCTTTGTTTTTAAATATAAGTAAAATCCATAATCAGTCATAACGGAAGCATATTTCCATTCTTAAACCCTCACATACTAACAAATCAAATTCTGTTTTATGTAGTACTTCCCCCATAGATAGTTTTCTCATTTTAATTTATTTTTCACTATTTTCCCCAACAACAACATTGATTCTTCCTCATTTGGAATGTGAAGCAAATTATTTTTAATAAAATCTCCCGCAGTTGGATAGTTATTTCCCTTTATATCTCTCGCTCTCTACTTATCTCCTACTTACAATCCCAAAAATAAATTTGAATTCATTACGGTTCTTTTTCATTTTCTTAAAACCTTCTTTTGTATCTATAATAAAACAAGTTTTTCTTACCCAACATCTCATATATACCGACTCAAAATGAATTGGCTGCACAATACCACGCTGCTCCGTCTCAGTTCCGTCATCATATTCTATTTCTGTCCTAACAAGCCACTTATTTCCGATTCCAAATTCAATATATTTCAATTGTAATTCTCCTTATCAAAATACTTATTAGTTTCCACATTAACATAATTATATTATGTTAACTTCTGTTTCTTACATTAATTTTCTCTTTTGGTCATACTATTTGTTCTATGAATGAAATATAGAATCCTTCTTTTATTGCTCATTAACAAACCATAGTCATTCCATTTGGGACACTGACTATCATCAAAACTAGCAAAGCATTGTCATAAGAAGCATTTTATGAAAAGATATAAACGATCAAAAATACAGAATAATCATTATTTTAAAGTTAACTTCAAATATTTTAAGGAGGTAAAAATTATGCAGCACTCTATCACTGAAGACATACTAAAAGAACTTGAAAATAAAGGAATTATTGAACCTTTCGGCTACTATAAAAGCCTAAATGGCGGAAGCAGCAGTACAGTTGGCGTTATTACATATGACGATACTCCCTTATATGTAGTGAAAATGAACAAGCCTAATGTCTTACAAGCTGAATCACTGTTTTTGAATCGCTATCGAGACCAGCATTTATTTCCGCAACTCATGTATATGGATTCTAATGACAACTACATAGTTTATAAATATATGACTGGTTCAACCAATAATCGCAAAAGTAATAAACGTACTGTACTAACTTTCCTTTCATCACATATAATAAACTCTTATCATCCAATGTGTGATGCAAACAAATGGGGATGGGTAGATGCGCCAGAATCAACATGGGAATTATTTCTACATACTCGCATTACCGAAGCTTACGAAACCATTCAATCCCACTTAAATACTGAAGATCATCAACTCATTCGGAACATCGTAACGAATCGGCTGAAAAGAAATAAGAATGATACACCTTATCTAATACACGGGGACTTTGGTTTTCATAATTTCCTTTTTAGCGATGAACAATTAGTTGGTGTTATTGATCCTACTCCAATTGCAGGGCCTCCCATTTACGACCTTGTATATGCATTTTGTTCAACGCCCAACAATTTAGAATTGCATGTTATCCAACCAGCTGTTTCTCTTCTAAACAATTGGCAGCCTCAAAATGAAATAGATTTATATGAAGAAATATTACTAGGTTTATATTGTCGCATCGCTACTTCCATTCGACATCATCCAGAGGATTTACCACAGTATATTATAGCGTGGAATAGATGGAAGGTTGATATTGGTTTGAAATAAAGTCAGATATTAATTGAACGTGCATTTACTGTAAATAGAAGGAATCCATTTTGACATAGGATCAAAATGGATTCCTTATTAAAGCATCTGACATTTCAAGATACGCTATCTTCAAATGCTTCCTTAATTTGTACTTTGCTGATGACATTGTTTACACAAAATTTCTTTCGCATGTTTTACTAATACTTTATCTAACACCCCAACTGGCATTAACGATTTAGTTGGTACATTCAACCGAGCAACAAATTCTTCTCCTTCAATAATTTCCTTAGAACAAATATAACAAACTAGCTTTTTTTCTTTAAAAAATGACAACAATTATATCACTACCTTCTACTCATCTTCTAACTCCTGTACTTGCTTCACTCTTAATTTATACACATAAACAATTGGTATAAAACCACAGATAAATATAATAGCTCCTATTAATAAACCATCTCCCCAGCCAAAGTTGGGTGTAATTGAAGTAAGATAAGCAAAAACTGCCACAATAACAGTTAATACGACCATGCCAATAATAAATGATTTCTTAGGGTCTTTTATTTCTTTTTCATGTTCTACACCGATACTCATCGATAAATAACCAGCTACAACAGTGGTTAACATAAATACCATCCAAAGGGGATTCTCACGCATCCTCTCCATTCCCCCTTGAATAAAGTCGTAGCCAAGAATACATAAAATCCCCATTGTTTGGACAATATAAGCGATTTTAATATTTTGTAAATTTCTTAAAACGAGTCTTTCATCTGTAATTTTTTTCATTCAAAATCCTCCTGATCCACCCAAAATATTTCATCTAATGTTGCATTTACGGCATAGCAAATTTGTAAACATAACTTTAATGACGGATTATATTTCCCTTTTTCAATCAGGCTAACCGTTTGTCTTGTAATACCGACCGCATCAGCAAGCTGTTGTTGTGTCAAATCAGCTTTTACGCGAGCAACCTTTACATGATTTTTCATATAACACCCTCCACTTAAAATGTAATATATATATTCCTTTATGTAAAGTATAATTTACATAAAAATAACAGTTCCTCCGTATCTCAAGGCAGGAGGAACTATCATTTTGAAAGGTATCTTCAATTTATAAAATTTCTTTCAAAAAAATAAGAAATAATTTTTAACAAACATTATAAAATAAAAAATATTGTTTATGGATACAACCTTATCTATTCACATGCTATTTTTATTAAAAATCTAACAAATAAACCATTCGCTCAATCCCTACTGCCTGAATGAATAGCGGCAATCGCGGACCAACTGAACTATTCAAAACAAGCATATATACCATATGAAATAATAATTTTTGATTGGCTCTCATGATTTTCTTATCCTCATCATGACAAATTGCATATATTTTCTCCATTAATTGATCTATCTGCTGACTATTACGAAGTATGTCACAAAATTCTTTTAACCACTTTTTCTGAATCTCATCTAATGTTTCATAGTATTCGATATCTTTCTTATCATTTATACGAATCATTTTTTGTGGATTCCAATTTTTAATCCAATATTCTACCCGATCGCTTATTTTCTTAATGTCTGTTACGGTATATTCCTCATCTGTTTTACTAAGCACACTTTGTAATGCCTGCACATGAAAGTTTACTAATGGTAAGACACCTGCTACTTGGTTAAATTTCGGTAATACTTCATTTTCATCATTAACTTTTGATAATTTAAGTGAAGAACATATATCTTTATCTTGTAACGTTCCATTTCGATAATTCTCTTGAAACCTTTCATATTCAGAATAATTTCTAATCACATCTTCATCTAGACCAATGTTAAAAGATGCATTTGGTTTATACTTCGAAAACATAAAGAGGATAATTTCAGGCAAATATATATTTAGTAGTTCGTTTGGCGTTATAATATTTCCAGCTGAGCTAGACATTTTTTTATGATCGCCTTTTATTCCTATAAATTCATAAGCTACATAACTAGGGGCTTCATAGTTAAAAATCCTCCTGGCGATTTCTTTTGATACGTTATAACTCCCTGTTTCTGATGAGTGATCTCTTCCTCCAGGTTCGAAAATGACATCTTCAACCATCCATCTCATTGGCCAATCTATTTTCCAATTCAGTTTCATATTATTTGCACTCATCACTGATAATATTGAATGGTTTCCACAACTACAAACATATTCAATCGTTTTATTTTCTTCATCAAACTTTTTTATTTCTGTATGATCTTTTCCGCAATTCTCACAATATAGTGCAATTGGGTAGAAAGCATTTTTCTCTTCTTCTGAAATATTACTCGTCTTAAATTTCATGACTATATCATATATTTCTTTTCTTTGTTGTAATGCATGAAGAATGTGCTTGTTATATCTACCAGTTCTATATTCCTTACTCTGATATAGAAACTCCACTTCAATCCCAAAGGCTGCTAGAGATTTTTCAAATTCTTTTTCAAAGTGTTCTGCATACGACGCATGACACCCAAAAGGATCCGGAATATCTGAATACGGCAAACCAATATATTTTTCAAAAGAGGGATCAACATTTTTAGGAACTTTTCTAAAACGATCATAATCGTCCCATGAGAAAATAAAACGTGTTTTCTTCCCTAAGTCTTGCAGCGCCCTCACTACAAAATACGTTGTTACAATCTCCCGGAAATTCCCTATATGAACTGATCCCGAAGGACTAATTCCTGACGCACACACAAAAGTATCTTTATTTGGATACGTATTAATTAATTCATTTGCTATTTTATATGCCCAGTGCATACCATCACCTCTTCATAAAATCATTTCAATTCACTTTTACCTTTTTCCAAAATAAAAAACTCCCACCCCCAAGATTATAAATCTTGAGGACGAGAGTTATGCTCATCGTGGTACCACCTCAGTTTATTGATATGTCACCATACCAACCTCTTCGGGTACGGCAAATTGCGTATACCCTATCTCTATAACGGGAGAATCCGTCGTATTATCCCTAATCAACTTAGTTCCATACGAAGCTCCAAGTCTTTTTTCATTAAGAACGCTATCTCCCCTTCTCAGCTACCGGAGTTCTCTGTCACATAACATTTCTTAATTACTCTTCTCTTCATCGCTGTTAATATTTTCATTTTTTTAATTGCATTAATAATAATCAGAAAAATAATTATTGTCAATCATTTCTTCTGATTATTATTTGTATTAGGTTGCATCGCTTCACTAGTAGTGTACTTAAGTTAAACAATAATTCACGTACCAAATCTTGACAAAACAGAAATTATTCAATAAGCTTACATTAATACTAAACGTTTAGTATTAAATGTTTTCTATTTTAACGGAGGGATAATGATGACAAGATTAATGGTACTTGGTTTATTAATGCAGTATGGCCCTATGTCTGGCTACGAATTACAGCAAGCCATGCAATCTGCGCAAACTGATACATGGGCAGGTGTTTTCCCTGCTTCTATTTACCACGCTTTAAAAAAAATGGACAAAGAAGGGTTAGTAGAACTAGATACTGTTGAAAAAACAGGAAATCGTTCCAAAGCAATATATAGTATCACACCAGCTGGAAAAGAAGAATTTCACAAGTTAATGATTGAATCTTTTCAGCAATCTTCGGTAACTTTTCCAACTCATCTATATACAGCACTAACTTTTTTCACAGCTGATGCAGTTTCTATCGAGAAAATTACAGTTGCTTTGCGAGAACAAAAAAAAGAAATTATAAACATGTTCGAAAATATGAAAGCAGGACAATCGATTAAAGAGAAAATGATTGACGTTCCTGAGCATGTAACTCTTATCTTTGAAAATATTTATGAACAATGTGAGATGCAGCTTCGTTTTATCGAAAAGCTAGAAAAGAAGTTATCTATATTAGAAGAAAAGACCAGAAAGGAGGAAAAATGATGGAATCTCAAGTAAAAATGTCTCGACTGCAAAAAGCTGCTTTATGGGTTGTAGCAGTAGCTGTCTTTACTGACATGCTTATTTATGGAATGATCGTGCCGATCATTCCAAGCTACGCAAAAACACTTGGGGCCACGCAAGCTGAGATTGGCTTTTTATTCGGCAGCTATGCCATTACGTTACTTCTCGCAACCCCAATTTCAGGAGTGCTCTCTGATAAAGTAGGAAGAAGACTCCCTATGATTCTAGGTTTATTTGGATTAGTAGCTGCAACTATATTATTTGGATTTGCGAACAGTTTTTGGTTATTGATTGTAGCACGAATGCTACAAGGTATATCTGCAGCTGCAACATGGACAGCTGGATTAGCCCTTCTTGCAGATGTATTCCCTCTGCAAGAACGCGGGAAAGCAATGGGGATCGCTCTATCCGGTCAAGCAATTGGGATGCTTTTAGGACCAACTATCGGCGGCTTTCTTTACCAATGGGGCGGCTATCACTTACCATTTATATTCGCAGCAGCAATCGCACTTATTGATGGGATATTACGAATCACATTGCTTCATGATGAACCGAAACAAGATACAGAGCAACGCGTTTCTTATCGTTCAATCTTAAAGATGCACTCTTTATTTATGATCATCGGAATTATTATAATTGGAGCTGCCTTGCCTAGCGCTTTAGAACCGACTCTTCCTTTATATTTACATAATGTTTTACACGTAAGTTCAGGAACAATTGGACTTTTATTTGCTGTTCCTACTCTCGCCTATGGGTTTACTGCTCCAGTAATTGGGACACTATCAAATAAACTTGGCAGAAATCAAACAATGATTATTGGACTTATTATTGCTGCTCTATGTTTTCCATTCGTAACACTCGTTCCTAATATTATTACTGAGATATTAGTTCTTGCTGTGTTAGGAATTAGCTTCAGTTTCTTACTAGCACCCGCTCTGCCAGAACTGACATACCTTGCAGACAAAAATGGAATTCGTGCATACGGTACACTCTTTGCTATCTATAACACAGCATACTCTATTGGCATGTTCTGTGGTCCAACGTTAAGCGGTAGTCTATCCGACTTATTTGGATTAACAAATACATTATACATCTTTAGTCTTATTCTCCTATGTTATCTTGGACTGTTTTTTTTGAAAATAAAAAAACAAGCGTGACTATCTTATAACGTATTTTTAAAAGATTTAATGTTAGATTAAAAATGTATCCAAGATATTATCTTTTCTTCTTTGTTCATTCTAGTATATTTAAGTGTCATTTTGGGTGTACTACGATTCAGTATTTCTTATAACATGGCTACATCTTTTGTTTGCTTATAGGGGTCCTGCCCCATCACCATCAAGCTAAAGGAACGAGTTATCCCCAAACAATAAATACGAGCAAAATGCAAAAAAATTTCGTTCTAGGGGTGGTATGAGAGTTTAAGTTGATGGGCATGTGACAGGACCCCACATCCATCAACTTAAGGATGTGTAACGGTACCCCTATATACAAAAACAGAAGGAAAATATACATCCCCCTCCTGTATCCAACCAATATTATTCTTGCTCGTCCATAATTTTCTCAAATGCAGCAGATACTTTTTCAAATTCCTCATCACTCTCAATGTATGAGAATTCACTACCTTCTTCTACTTTTAAAAAGAAGATATCAATGTCTTCCTCTGTTTCCGTTTGAATGTCTTCTACAAAGCCAACAGCAATGTATTCTGCTCCTTCAACATTCAGCGTTCCGAGCACTTCAACTTCCTGCTCCTCATTACTCTCATCGCTAAGGGTAAAAATTTCGCCTACTTCAATTTCCGACATATTCATTCTCCTCCTGTTATACTCTAAAAAATAGAACGTTCAAATCGTATACTTACTAGTATATCTTTCCATAAAAAATCAAATTAATGCGCAAAGAACAACAATTTCTTGCTGCTTCAGCGTAAGAATCCAACTAAAAGGATATCATCTGTGAATATGAATGAATACATTTTGGGCTCTCGTCACCCTTTCTCATTAACATAAGAGAATAGTAACGTGCTTTTAACTTCAAAAATAGTCTAAATCCTTAAGTTGATGGGCATGTGACAGGACCCCATGCCCATCAACTTAAGAAATCTCTTGTCCCCAAAATGAAAAAATGAACTGAATTTTCGTAGACAACTATGGAGAGATAAAGTGAAACTTCCATTTTGGGGATACTCCAAAATATTAGCTTGATAGTGATGTGTTGTGACTCCGTTTAGTAAAATAAACTTATCACACAATCTTTCACTTAAATGTATTGTTAACTCGTTCCTCCCAATCTACGAAGGACAACTTATCTGTAATATGTTTTAATTCATTAGAAACTTCAACATAACATATTAATTCTAAACTGTTACCATCCGGGTCCTTGAAGTATACTGAAGCATTCCCTTGATGCGGGCGAATAAATGGCTCAATAGACTTTCTATTACCAAATGGGACAGCTTCAACTTGAATAGAATCTAGCCACTTTAAAGATTCCTTTAAATCTTCATATGAAACTCGAAAAGCAATATGTCGTAAGGAAGGGTGGTATCGAGTTTCATACTCATTTCCTTCCCATAAACCAAACCAACTTTTCCCTTCTTCAATCCAAAAGAAAGCAGTGTTTTCATCACACCAAGCAAGATCCAATCCTAATTTCCGGTAAAATTCAATTGAATTTTGTAAATTACTAACTGGTAAGTGTGCTTCATACAATCCTTTAATCATATGGTTACCCTCCTACTCCCTATTCTTGAATATTAACTATATCAATGTACAAGCAATATTAAATCCACTAAAAGTATTAAAGTTCTATACATCTTTAGAGGTAGTGTAATAGGGACACACACCAATAATACAAAATCCCATATTGCATTCTCAAAACTAAAAAAGTACGGTAACAAATTTATCGTGAATTTGTTACCATACCTTTTTACCACCAAATATTCTTTATAATTTTCTTTAAATAATATATCTTCTTTAATAGTTAATTATATTCTATATAATTTAAGTTGTAGTTTTACTATGATTATAGTGCCATTCAAAGTATTTCTTATTTTCCTGATTCCACTAAAAACACTTTCTACCGTTTATTTTCGTAAGTTCATTTACAGCAAAGGCTTTCTTAAGAAAGCCTTTGGCTGCTCGTTTATCTCTTGATTCGCTTAGATAAAAATTAATGGTATTTCCTTTGGAATCTATTAGACTATACAAGTACATCCATTGATCCTTTACTTTGATATACGTTTCATTAACTCTCCAAGAGTCATTTGTTGACTTAAGATGACACCATAACCTATCCTCTAATTCAGGCCCATATTGATGAACCCAACGCATAATCGTTGTGTGGGCCATAGATAAGCCGCGTTCCTCCATCATTTCCACCAAATCACGAAAACTGAGGTTGTACCGTGTAGATACCATCTCACGGTTAGTAAAATAATACCAGGCAGATAATACTTCCATTTGAACAAATTTTGATTTTCCATACCGATTACATCCCTTTTTTTGAGTACTAGTATCAATATGTCCAAGATTCAGAGATTAATTGCTATTATCTCGAGGTTTTCGCACCAAAACCAAGGGCTGCTTTTTCCCATTATTGGCGTTTATCATATAAACATTGTACGAAATTTTGTTATCTCTATTAAGTAGAAACTTGCTATATAGAATAATTTTTTTATATGATAAAGTGGACTTATGCTTAAATGAAAAAAGGAGAGTGACCCAGATGACAAACCAAAATGAAACGAACGCTTTACCACCAAAAACATGTACGATTGAACGTCTCATCACGATTCAGGAGGACATTGAAAAAGTGCTTGCAGGACATAAAACGGCTACTCGCCGCAACGGGAGATATGCGGATGTCGGGGAAGTAATGGAGCTTCAAGGTCACCGGTATGTTGTGGAGAAGGTCTATTCGCAGTCACTTGGCGAATTGACTGATGGGCATGCCCGTCAAGAAGGCTATACGAATGTGGAGGAATATAAGCACTCTATCCTGTCTCTTCACCCTGGCATGCCATGGCTGCCAAATATGAGAGTTTGGGTTCATGAATTCCGTCCCATCGAAGGTTAATGTGATATAAGGATGGACATGTTGTATCGACTGCTTCTGTATGTACATATTTTCAGTGTAATCTTATCCATCGGCCCGTTTTTTGTATTGCTTCCGCTCATCAAAAAATTGCGGGCTTCAGAGGCCGGAACACAGCAGGCTTATCTGGATATATTCCGATTTTCGGTAAGGCTGGCCAAGCATGCCGGGCATGTGCTGGTTGCATCCGGAGTTCTGCTTGTACTGGCGGGCCCTTGGACTTGGAAGACCCCTTGGATAGTGATGACCCTTATTCTCATGGCGAGTTCATTATTTTTCCTGGCCCGCGCCTTTTCGCCGACCATTCGGAAATTCGGCGAAAAGGGCCAAGACAAGGACGCCTTGATTCAATTGTTGCGGCGTTCTGTTTGGATTTACATTGTTCTTTTAATGGCGATGTTATGGTTCATGGTGACAAAGCCTGCGTTGTGGCAGGGATGATAGATCTAGGGCGAATAGTGGCTTGGTGTGATTGCCGTTTGAATTCGCCGGGCGGCATGGAACAAGGACAAGCCAAAACTGGCTTGTCCTTATTGTAATTACGCTTTGAAGAGGTGATGGAATAGCCTTTTACGATCTGGGCCTACTATCTCATCACTATCAAGTTAAGAAATACATTCTTCCTCAAAACGAAAAAAATAAACTAAATTTCTATGGGCAACTATGAAAGGATGAAGTTTTCGTTTTGGGGATACTTCAAAATCTTAGGTTGATGGGCATAAGGTCCTGCCACATTGCCATCAACCTAAAAAAACGAGTTACCCATAGGGAAATATTCTCGTTCGGGGGTATTAAAAGATCTTAACTTAATGGCCAAGAGACGGTACCTCCCCTTAAAGTTTTTTAAACCTAATTGGACTTACCATTAAGAGAGCGAGGATTAAGGTAATCCATGCATTACTATATGAAAACAATCCCATGACAGCCAATGGTAATCCAGCAGCTGGAATAGGTAATCCCATAAAATACCCAATGGTTGGTTTAACACTAAATTTAGCTAATCTTAAGGCACCCATCGTTGGGAAGAGGATAAATGCCAAAGAAGTTAAAATAGATGGTGCCGCTATCGAATGAAACAGAAGTGCAGGAGCAACGCCAAAACTAACAATATCAGCTAAGGAATCCAATTCTACGCCAAACTCACTATTCACTTTTAATTTTCTCGCAATCCTTCCATCAAGAAGATCTAAAACAGCCGAAAAGAAAATAAAAATGCAGGCGGCTTCCAAAAAGCCGCTCATATTTAAGGTAATTGAAAAAACACCGCACAATAAATTTCCTATCGTAAATAAATTAGGTATAGATTTTACTATCCAATTGAACAAAGTTGTCCCCCCTAAGTTGATTAAACTTCCTATTTATGTAGCATTTTCTATATATTCTTCCGTTATTCTTAAAAATACATGACCAGTGTACGCTAAGCAAATTTCGATAAGAAAAAAGCCGATTTTCTGTATGTTAAGGAAAATCGGACCAATTGCCATTAAAGCAGAATTGCCTAAAGGAAGATCGAGCTTATTTCATTTTTTATCGTATTTTCATCATTAATGAAAATCATCTTACTCTACTCACAACTTCACTTACAAACATATATTTAATTTTGTTTATAAACATCTGCCGCTAACTCTTGCAATAAGGGCTCGTCTATTACTTTGAAATAACTGTCCTGCTTCTCTAACACTCCTTTATCACAAAGAATATTTAACGTCCTCAGTAAATGTCGGTAACTTGTTCCTAATAACTCCGATATTTCCGTTAGATTCCCTTGAAATATCATTGTTTTTTCTTCATCTTCTACCCTCTCACCTATCGCAAGAATGTAACTCGCTAATCGATTCTCAAGTGGATAAAGTAAATTAATGGAGCTATTTTGTGCAAGTCTAGCAAGTTTATGGGCTAACGAATCACAAATAAAACTTAAAAAGGTTGCATCATGAAGTAAACGTGTTCTAATTTTTTCTAATGGGATTCCAATGCAATATGAGTCCTCTATCACTTGAACATTGGAAAACGTTTTTTGAGAACGAACTAATTCTACATCTCCCATAACTTCAAACCCATTATAAAAAGTTAATAATAACGATTTTCCGTTACTTAAAGTCGTATACACTTTTGCTTTTCCTTCTACAAAAAAGTAAAGATAATGAAGTATTTCATTTTCTCTACATATATATTCATTCTTTTTAAATAACAATAACTCCATCACAGACTTTATGTCATGACTAAAAAAATCTTCAATATTATTCTTTTGAATATACTCATCTAACTTCTTCGAATCATATATTTTTTTCATAAATTCTCCAAATCCCCTCTTTACTATGACATATGTCATAATACACGATACTTCAATCATGATAAATTAACTTTAAAAATGCAAGGGGGAAACACTATGTATAAATTGCTTTCCGCACTTATCGGTGCTCTCATCGCACTGATGATTCCACTAAACGGCATCTTAGCAGAAGTTATAGGAAATTATAACGCTAGCGTTCTTATTCATATTGTTGGATTAATTGCGGTTATTATCATTTTAATAGTAGGGAAATTTAAAATTAAGATTCATAAAGGAATTCCGCTGTACTTATATAGTGCAGGAGCTATCGGGGTGTTCACCGTACTCTTTACTAATGTTAGCTTTTCAACACTCGGTGTATCCTTAACAATCGCTTTAGGTTTACTCGGTCAGTCGATCACTTCTATTATCATCGATCATTTCGGATTATTAGGAATGCAAGTTGTGAAGTTTGAAAAAAAGAAAATGGTCGGCTTATTACTGATTGCTTCTGGAATTGTTGTTATGAATATTTTCTAATGGAGGAGAAATGATGTTATATATATGTATTGCCATTTTAGCTGGCTGTTCCATCGTAATCGCAAGGGTGATTAATGCAAATTTAGCAACGCAAATTGGAATTTTCCAAGGAACTTTTTTCAACTATATTACTGGTCTCGCTTTTTCGTTGCTATTTTTAGTTTTTAGTAATGAATCTTTTAACATGTCCTACACAACATTGCAATCCATACCGTTTCTTGCTTATTTAGGTGGATTAGTAGGTGTTATAGTAATTGGATTATCGAACTATATTATTCCTAAAATATCTTCCTTCTATTTGACATTACTCATTTTTATTGGTCAGTTAAGCATGGGGATTATCATTGATTTTTTCAATTCATATGAAATATCGCTCGGTAAGATAGTAGGTGGTTTGTTAGTATTAATGGGACTCACATATAATTTAATCATTGATCGGACGGATATACCTGTTCAAGATAAGAAACAAGCTTATTAACGCTTGTTTCTTATTCAATTATGTGCATAATATTTTCTAAATCTAAACTGGATAATACCAACTGACCGTTTTCCAATTTCTCTGTCCTCAATCGTTCTAAATTTAAATAATAACGAAGAGAACATTCAGCAATTCCAGTCACCTTATAAACCTCCTCCCCTTTTAAACAGTTTAATTTCCCCAAATGACTTTAACAATAATTGTTAAAGGAGAATTAAACCAGTATAAAAACTAACATCTTTTTTTACATATGCTAGAATTCTATTTAGAGATTCTAGTCAAATGCATTTATTTTCAGTACCGTTTCAGAAGGAAAAATATACTTTTAATTATAGGAGGACTAATGTGAAACATGGAGAGAAAATGCCTATTCGTGAGAAAGAGCAGTTTGTACAAATCAGTGGTTTCAAATTATTTACAAAGTTGTATGGAGAGCAAACAGACAAACCTACCATTATAATGGATGCTGGATATGGAGACTATTCTAAAGCTTGGAGTTCAATAATTACTGAAATTTCTCTGCTAACGGACGTACTTGTCTATGATAGAGCTGGATTAGGAAAAAGCGAGAAAAGCCTTAATCCTAGAACGAGCCAAGAGATGATAGAAGAATTGAATGAACTTCTAATAAAAATGAAGATACAACCCCCATACATATTAGTAGGTCATTCTTTTGGTGGAGTAAACATGCGGATATATGCTACAAAGTATCCTAACAACGTCGCTGCATTACTTTTAATTGATTCTACACCAGAAGATTATCAAGAAAGATTTCTTCCCACAATGTCAAAAGAATTTCAACAAGCATATAACAACCAATTTATTTATGAAAGTACATACGATGAATTCACTGCAAGTCTAAAGCAACTAAAACAAACAAAACAACAATTAAATGTTCCCTTAATTGTTTTATCAGCAGGAAAAAAAGATCATTATTCTAAAAAATCTCAAGAATTATGGAATGAAATGCAAAAAGAGATTCTTGAGATATCTACAAAAAGTGAGCTTATAATTGCAGAAGATAGTGCCCACTATATACAAAACGATGAACCATTTGTAGTAATTGATGCAATAAAGCGTTTAATTAATAACTTCTAAATTGAATTGATTATATTTTTTGTTAATCCCTTAGACTCTTTAGTTTAGTAAAAGGAGAGCATAGTGTATACATGACTAATATGCGCTCTCCTTTCTTCTTTCTAACAAAGAAAAACTTACTCTTTCTTATTTAATAACTTCTTTTCCTCATAATCGAATTTTCTATTATTAAGAAATGAATAATTGGCAGTACTAAGAAACTAGCAATTGCACACATAATACCAATAGCTAAAAATGTTTGTCCGCCTACCAATAACCAGGAAGCACCTGCAGAGGCAAACATCATTCCCATATACATTGCTGAGCTATTCAGAGCCATTACGGTCCCCCTTACTTTAGGGCTTAATTCTGAAATTAAAGCTGTTAATGAAGATTGACCAAACCCAATTGATGTACTCCATAATACATGTACAATCATTGCAAATATTACATGTTCAGTTAACAAAGTGAAACTAACAACTCCAATTGCCGCGATAATAGTAGCAATTGAAACAACTGCTTTTTTACCGATTTGATCTGCTAATTTACCACCTATGACGTTGCCTATAATACTACCGGCTCCTGCCAAAAAAATTACCATTCCTATTTTTTCTACACTAAAATCAAAATTCTCTTTATAGTAAACTCCAATATAAGAAAATATACCTTGTAAACTAACAGTCCACAAAAAAGTAGATAATAATGCAAAGAACACAGATGTATTGGTAAAGGCTGTCTTTATCCCAGAAACCATTGCTACTGGTGCAGAAACTGGAATTTCATTTGTTGGTGGCGTTTTAGGCAAGACGCCCATTATAATAAATGCAACCAACATTGCTAAAACCCCTATACCATAAAAAGTCCATTGCCAATTACCAACAGAAGTTAAAAAAGCCCCAATTGGTACACCTAACACAGTAGAGCCAACCATAGCCCCCATGATCATTCCCATTGCTGTGCCTCTCATATTATAAGGTACTTTATCACCTATTAACGCAAAAATACTTGGCATCACCATAGCCCCTGATAAACCTGTTAATGCACGAAAACCCAAAATTGTATTAAAATCTTGTGATAGTCCTGTACAAAAAGTTCCAATTGAAAATATGATCATTCCTGTTACAATCATTTGTTTGCGCCCAAATTTATCAGAAATCGGGCCAAAAAACGGAGCAGTTAATCCATAGAATAATGCATAAGAGGTAATTAACCACCCTCCCCTTTCCATTGGTACTGCGGTAGCTTTAGCAATATCAGGAATTAAAGGTGATACCACTAAAGAATCCATCCCAATAAAAAATGCTACAATTGCTAGTAGAATTAACATAGGTTTCATTCCATTATCACTCACTTAAATCTCTCCCTTAGTTTCTGATTTTATTTCACATATGAAATAAATACCCAAAAATATACTTCATATATGAAATATTTATGTAAAAAAATGCAACTATTATATTATATAAATCCATTTTGATTTTTCGGCATATACATTGCTGCTATGCAGAAAAAGACCCTGACCGCTTCTATGCACGGCCAGATGCTCTCGTCCACCTAAAAAGAATGGTTTTATGGCGTTTTTTTAATTTGGATTTATATAGTTACACTTTTGTTATTTCTTTTCAACGTTTAATAAATGAAGTTTATAGTCTTCAAGAATTTCTGATAATGTTATAAATTTTTCTTCACCAAAATAAGAAAAATTTTCTTTAAGGAATGCTTTGTATTGAACATTTACTTTTTCTTTCGTTTCTTTACCTTTTTCAGTTAAATATACGAATGTTTCTCTTTGATCAGATGGGTTTTTAGTAGTTGTTACAAAGCCATCTCTTTTCATTCGTTGAACCATAGTAGTAACATTACTAGGAGCACAACCAATTTTTTGTTTTAATTCAGACATCGAAGTTTTTTCTGATTCTGATAACACTTGTATAACTCCAAATTGAACTACACTAATATCGAATTGTTTCAATTGATTCTCGAGATTATTTTGTAATTGATGATATACATCTCTAATTAAAGCATATAACTCCCTTGCCGTTATTTGCATAGAAAACACCCTTTCTTCAGAGAATAAAGTCTACACTAAACAAGTCAAATATAAATAATTATATTCCCAAACATTTATCTGGAGTTTTACAACTATTTCTATGTATCTTCCACATTTCTCTAAAAGTCAACATATGTTTCATATATGAATTATATGTTGCCAATACATAACTGTCAATGATTTTGATATCTCAATAACTTAATATACAACCTTACAAAATTATCCATCTTTAAACGAACTCATATATTATAGCAAAAACAAGAAACAGTAGTTTAAAACCTCTTATTTTATGTAAAAAGGCTCTTCATTAAATTGTACATAGACCATAAACCAAACATTAATATAATAAATCCAGAAATACGATTCACAATATTTAAAGGGAAATTTTTCATTCGATTCATCAATATTCCTGTTACACTGCTAAGAATTAGCCACCATAATGTAGAACCCAAAAATACTCCTAATACTACGACTAAGCTAGTTATTGTATCATTATTCGAATTAGACATTCCAAGTCCAGAAAAAATGGCTAGGAAAGATAATATGGTTACTGGATTTGTAATAGTTAAAAGAAAGGTTGAAGCATATGCTCCAAAAACATTATTACCATTAGCTTTAGCTGATATTTTTGATGGTTTTGAAACAAAAATTTTCAATCCTATATATAATAAAAACACACTACCAATGAAGTGAATCCATCCTTGTTGTTCAACTAAAAAATTAGTTATAAATGTTAAACCGAGCCCAGCAATCAGCCCATACAGCCCATCAGCTGTTGCTGCACCTAAGCCTGACATAAAACCAATACATTTTCCGTACTCCCAATGTGCGTCGTATACATAAAACCCCAATAGGTCCAACAGGAGCAGCTATACTAAGCCCAATGATTAATCCTTTGATAAACAATTCAATGACCAACTTATTCTCCCTCCGATATTAATACTATCCTTTTATGTGTCTTATTCTCATTTGCGCTAGTATCGTACCACCAAACAAAGTGGAATTTTTTCTATTTTGTGAAATGCTAAAAAACTGAAAGTAGTGAAAGAGACCGTTATCAACGGTCTCTTTCACTGACATTGTACTTCACTCATTAAAGCATGAGTATTACCTTCTGTATCTTTAAAGAATGTCATCCATGTTTCTATTTGTCCCATTTTCGATACAATATGCGGTTCATCAATAAAAACAATTTCTTTACTTAATAGATCTCCATAAGTATTTTTAATTTTTTCAACTTGAAAATAAATGACTGAACTAGATTGAGCAAATTCCTCTTTTTCTGGGAGACTTAAAAGGAGACGTAACCCGTTACATTCAAAGAATGCCATACTGTCAGTTTTAAATAGAATGATTTGCATTAACTTATGAAATTGTTCTTCATAACCAACTGGGTCATTCTCAAGAATAGGTAATTTCTCTTTAAATTTTGTTATTCCAGCTAGTAAAGTTTTACTTGTATCATAAGTTTTTTCAATGAATTCGATACAACTCTTATCCGTGAACTACCCACCACTTAACGACCTTACGGTCTGTTTGAAGTGGGGGCTTCAAAAGTCAAAAGACTTTCTCTTTTATTGCTAATTCCTCCACAAGCCTAGCGGCTCATGTCCAAAGCCTTGAATTCGCGGCGTCCCTACCGCTAATAAAATCGATACAAACTACGCAATTATACTTTGTTCGTACAGAATACGAATGCCATAATATTTTAGATTACGACCCGCATTGTAATCTCTATCGATTTTCGTGCCACAATTATCGCACATATAGATTCTTTCAGATATTTTTAACTTATCTTTTTTGTGATTACACTCACTGCATAATTTACTCGATGCAAAATACTTATCCGCAACGATGTAATATTTTCCTTTTTTCTTAGATTTGTACTGTAACAT
>NZ_JBAWSX010000029.1:0-29048 GCF_037104725.1 Bacillus bruguierae
GCGCCCTATGTGAGTAATACATTACAGGATATGCAAGTACGGTAATTAACAGTAATGATAATAAACCACCTGCACCTGCATTAATAGGTAAAAAGAGTACTCCTGCTCCAATTGCTGTTCCAAAAAGACTCAATGCCCAGGTAGTATCCTGTTTATGCCACTTTTTAGGGTCTGGATATTTCTCATTTTTTACTGCAGTATTTTCAGCTTGAAATTCTATTGTTTTTGCAGTATTCCCATTCATATAATAATTCCTCCTTTAATCGTGGTATGAGCCAAGGATAATCCTCGTTCCCCCATCATTTCTACTACATCACGAAAACTTAAGTTACACCGCAGGTACCAACGTACTGTTAACAAAATAAGATCCGGCTGATAACGCTTCCATTTTCATGTAAATTTCCCTTCTGATCACACACCTTTTTTAGAGTAATCGTATCAGTATGTTCAATTTTAGAAGATTACTTGCAAGGTCTTTAGAATTTTTGCACCAGAACCAGGTTTGATATTTTCTCCGGAGGTAATAGATTATCTCTCGACGCCCCCATTATAACTTGTATATTTATGAGTTTATTGTTTTTTTTATTTTTAGAAAGAATGAATAAACAGAATTTTTGAATGGATAATAAATTACACTTGGCATGTAGCAATTGTGTCCATTATTTGAAGCTGTATTAGTTAGTAGACAATCAAAAATAACACAGAGTTCCTTCGATTAACACATTGATTATATTGGGAACTCATTATAAGAGGTCACTGTATCATTCTGGGAACATTGTACGCTAAGGACTACAAATCCTTATCATTACAGTATTTTATAAAGATGAATACATATTTAGACAGATAAAAACCTAAGTTTAATTGAACATTGATTTGTTTACACACTTTATGAACATGATTATAGCTAGAAAACGTTGATATTATTGTGTTTTACCCTCTGTTCATAAACATAAGATTTTCTGAACAAGTATCTCTTAGCGTACAGCAAAAGGGGGTAATTGCGACGAAAATGTGTCTAAACGGACAGAATTCCCGGAATGATATGGTGAGGTGTATAAAAATACTTATATTTTCCTTTTTTGAAACACCTTATTTTAGACGTGAAAGCTGTTGTAATAAATAATTGATGTAAATGGAAAGGAATAAATTAAGGGAATATAAAATCACTTTGGATATTTATCATTAATTTTGTATTTATATACATTTTTCAGAAAAAAGGAACTTCTTTTCGGGGTTCCGACACATCGCTATCAAGCTAACAAAACTAAATTTCCTTCAAATGAAAAATACGCTATTCTTTCTGTAGAATCATAGGAAAAGATGACACTTTTTATGAATCTAGAAATTTTTGATAAACTACATTGTTTCTAAAGAATTACAACGCCATATATCACCACATGTTTTAGAACAGTTGGCTAGAGAAATAAGATTTGTCCAACGAAAAAGCAAATATCATGCACAAGACCTAGGAGTCCTATGTGCCTGGTTAAGTAGAAATATATCGCATACTTTATTTATAATAGATAATAAATAAAGTATGCGATATAGAGATGGATTTATATGCCTAAAATTGACAATATACTAGCAATTCTATGGATGCTTAGTTCAAGTGAAAAAATTACTGCAAAACAAATATCAGAAAAGTTAGAGATTCATATAAGGACTGTGTATCGTTATATTGATACACTTTCAACAAGTGGTGTACCTATAATTTCAGACACAGGACATAACGCTGGATACTCTTTATTGAACAATTTTATTGAAATTCTGTCAGAATTAATAAAATTTCATCAAGTAAGATAACTTCCCTGACATTAGCTGTCAGGGAAGTTATCTTATAATAGGCTATATCAATTGTGATTGGAGTGTTACTAGATGCAAACAAAAAAAGTGTATCTTTATGTATTTAATACAATGTCAGACTGGGAATATGGATATTTAATTGCTGAACTAAACTCAGGAAGATATTTCAAAAAAGATTTAGCACCTTTACAAGTAGTTACAGTAGGAGTTAATAAAGAAATTATTACTACAATGGGAGGTCTGAGCATAAAACCAGATATTTCCCTCGATGAATGTACTCTTGAGAGTAAAGATCTTTTCATTTTACCTGGAGGGAATACTTGGAGAGAAGATATTCATCAACCTATCTTGAAAAAAATTGGCGAAGCTTTAACGCTTGGCACTATTGTTGCCGCAATTTGTGGTGCAACTGAGGGCCTCGCAAATATGGGATACTTAGATTCTAGAAAGCATACAAGCAATCACTTAGCGTATATTAAAATGGTCTGTCCTAATTATAAAGGTGAAAAATTTCATGAGATGGGACCTGTGGTATCCGATGAGAATTTAGTTACTGCATCAGGAGTAGCTCCTCTGGAATTTGCGATGGAAGTACTGAAAAAATTAGATGTATTTGCACCAGATACATTACATTCATGGTATAACCTAAATAAAACTCATAAACCTGAATACTTCTTCCAGTTAATGAATTCATTGAATAAATAGATGAGCTAAAAAAAGCAACTTAGCAGTTTTATATTCGTTTAAATAATTACCATGCTTTAGACGATGTCAAAGCATGTTTTTTTGTATATAACTTAAAAATGTTTATGGAAGTGAAGAACTTACAAAGCACTCCTGAAGTTGTTATAAGATAGAACTGGTAACTTTACGATTTAGGTCTTAATAATTTTTCAAACAACTTTATTTTCACTTAATATATTTATTTTCTTACCTTGATCTTCACTTGTTTTTGACATTTTCCTGCCCCCTTATTTTATGAAAATAAAAGAACCAGTTATATTCCGCTCAGCAAATAAGCAGAAATACAACTGGCTCTCGTTTACGAATGCTCTTTAAACAATAAAGTGCAATAAACTCGGCAGTTTCATAATTTATATATCCATTTTAATACAACATATTTTAAACCTGACATGTGGTAGGAACGGGCCCTGACCGTTTCTATGCGCGGTCAGATGCTCTCGTCCTCCCTAAAAAAGAAGTTTTTAAAAGCTACTTTATCGAATCTATTTCCTCATACTCCTCCTGCGGTTTTTCGCCGTTTACATAACTTGTATATTGGCGGTACAAATCTTTTAAAGCGCTAATAATTGCATTTTGTGCTTTTCCTTGATAATGATAGGAAATTTCTTCAATGATGTCTTCGATGCCATCTCGTAAACTATATCCTCTTAAAATTTGCGAAATAAAGTCTCGTCCGTGTCCTGTCGCAAGGGTACATGACGATTCGATAATTACGTGATATTTGTGATCTGCCTCTATTGTAATTGTTAGTGTTTCATAGACGCTGCGCACAGCCATCCCTTTCGGAAGTCTCGCATGTCCAGCCATGAAAAAAGTTCCTTTCCGCATGTTCATCCCCCATTATTATGTTGTCATCATACTTGATCTACATATACGGTCTTCATTCTTGTATAAAATTCTGCAGCTGCTTTCCCTTGTTCGCGTGGTCCAGCGCTGGAATGTTTCATTCCGCCAAACGGAACTTGCGGCTCTGCTCCTGCTGTTTCTGAGTTTACGTGAACCATTCCGACTTCCATATCATCAATAAATTGCTGGGCAAGGCTTAGATTATTTGTACAAATGGATGCGCTCAGCCCATATTCTGTATCATTAGCGAGGTGAATCGCTTCCTTATAATTGGTCACTTTAAACAAACAAATAACAGGACCGAAAATTTCTTCCTTCGCAATGCGTGCATCGTGAGGTACGTCTTCAAAAATAGTCGGTAACACATAAAATCCTTGTTGTAGCCCCTCTTCTTTTGGTACGTTGCCTCCGCAAAGCAGTGACGCCTCTTTCTTGCCTGCTTCAATCATTGCTAAAACAGATTGCTGCTGGTTTTCAGATACACATGGTCCCATAAATGTATCCTTTTCTAATGGATTGCCAACTGTAAAAGCTTCTGTACGCTGGACGAGTTCATTGCGAAATTCCTCATAAATTTCCTTTTCAACGATAATTCTACTTGTCGCTGTGCACTTTTGGCCTGTTGACATAAATGCACCTCTGATCGCAATCTCGACTGCTTTATGAATATCAGCATCTTTTAATACAACGAGTGGATTTTTTCCGCCCATTTCTAATTGCACTTTTTTCCCATTCGCAGTAGCCGTTTGCTGAATTGTTTTTCCGACGTTATTAGAACCAGTAAAGGATATTGCTTTTATATCCAGGTTTTCTGTTAATTCTGTTCCGACTACTGAACCTTTCCCAAATACACAATTGATAACACCGGGAGGAATCCCCGCTTCGTGAAAAGCATTCACAAGGTGATATACAGATTTCGGTGTAATTTCTGCCGGTTTTATGACAACGGTATTACCGTAAATGAGCGCCGGAGCCATTTTCCATGCCGGAATGGCAATTGGGAAATTCCACGGTGTAATTAACCCTACCGGTCCAACTGCTACTCGTTTGCTGTAGAGCATCGTTTTCGGATTGGCCGACGGAATGATTTCTCCCATCGGCTGATTCGCTTCTCCTGCATAGTATTCGAGAATGCTAATCGCCCGCTTCGTCTCTCCTATCCCTTCAGCGAGTGTTTTTCCTTCTTCACTCGTCAAGTCATAACCGATTTCCGTCACTCGTTCTTTTAAAATAGCTGCTGCTTTCCATAAATAACTGGCCCGTTCTTGAAACGATAACCTTTGCCAATTGTGAAAGGCTTCTTTCGCAGAAGCAATGGCTGCTTGTGTATCTTCTGCTGCGCTTAATGGAAATTCTCCTACTATTTCTCCATTATGCGGATTATAGTTTTTTGAATACTGATTAGTGGATGGCTCTTTCCACTGCCCATTTATATAATTGAAAAACTTCATTTTCCTACCCCCAGCTGGAAATATAACTATTGTTTCTTATTTGGATACCCTAGCAATTGCCACTTCAAGAATAGCTAATCCTTCTTCAAGCTGTTCATCTGTAATAACAAGCGGCGGTAAGAAACGAAGTACACTGCTATAAATACCAGCACTTATTGTAATTAAACCTTTGTTATGAGTTTCCTGCATAATTGCTTTCACTTCTTCTGTTGCTGGTTCTTTCGTATTTCGATCCTTTACAAGTTCCATAGCCGTCATCGCACCAAGACCTCTCACATCGCCAATTAACTCATATTTATCCTTCCAGCTATTGAATACTTCCATCATACGATCACCGATTACACGGGCACGTTTTACTAAGTTTTCTTCTTCAATGACATCTAAAACCGCTAGGCCAGCCGCGCAAGCAACCGGGCTTCCTGAAAAAGTGCCGCCAAGCTGCCCTGGGCCTGGCGCATCCATTAATTCCGCTCTTCCTGTCACGGCGCTAAGCGGCATCCCTGCAGCAATTGACTTTGAAAATGTCATTAAATCAGGAGCTACCCCGAAGTGATCCATTGCGAACAAGTTTCCTGTACGAGCAAAGCCTGTTTGAATTTCATCTGCAATCATGACAATTCCATATTTATCACAAAGGTTTCTTACTCCTTGTATAAACGTAGCAGTTGGGACGATAAACCCACCTTCACCTTGAAGCGGTTCCAAAATAATTGCTGCAATGTTATCACCTGCTACTTCCTCTAACATAAAACGTTCGAAATACGCTAAAATCTGCTCATCCACTTCTTCAGTCGTCATCCCGTCTTCTGCGCGGTAATAATATGGATAAGGCAGCTTGTATACATCTGGTGCAAACGGACCAAATCCATGTTTATAAGGTTTTACTTTACTCGTAAGAGACATTGTCATCAGTGTCCGTCCGTGATAGGCACGCTCAAACGAAACGATCGCACTGC
The DNA here is from genome assembly GCF_037104725.1 of Bacillus bruguierae. Classification (NCBI taxonomy): domain Bacteria; kingdom Bacillati; phylum Bacillota; class Bacilli; order Caryophanales; family Bacillaceae; genus Bacillus; species Bacillus bruguierae. The sequence goes on from NZ_JBAWSX010000029.1 coordinate 5,801, forward strand.
GCCCCGTAGCTTTCCGAGCAATTTTCACTGCGTTTTCAACCGCTTCCGCTCCGCTATTTGCAAACATTGTTTTTTTCTTAAAATTACCCGGCGTTAATTCATTCAATCTTTCAGCTAACGCAACATAACTTTCATACGGTGCTACATGAAAACAAGTATGAATGGAAGATTCCACTTGCTCTTGAATCGCTTTTACTACCTTCGGATGACAATGCCCGATATTTTGCATCCCAATCCCGCCTGCAAAATCGATTAATTCGTTACCATCTATATCAGTAATGATGGCTCCTTTTGCTGATTGCACATACAAATTCGTAATATTATATGGACCCGCAGGTACCGCATTTTTTCTTCTTTCATGTAAAATAGCAGATTTTGTATTTACAATATTGTCCTTTAACATTGAAACATACCCCTTTTTTCATTTTTTATTTTGCATTGCATACGACTTAGTCCTTCTCTAAACCAATCTCCGAACCTTTTAAAATTGGAAATCCCGCTTTATCATCCTTAACAACTGCTGGCTTATTTCTAACTCTTAGAAAATAGGATACTATCACCACAGCAGCAGCTAAAATCGTCAAATAAAATTGCATGCGCATATCCGCGATAAATGCTTGCGAAACAAATATCGTAACAATCATCAGAAGCGTTGCGTATGTGAGATAAGGGAATAACCACATTTTCACCTTTAATTTCCCCGTGCCCTCTCTTTCCGCTTCTCGTCTTAAGCGAATGTGAGACACCGCAACAAACATATACATAAGCATCGTAACGCCGCCTGAGCTATTTGCTAGAAAGGCAAATAGTTTATCAGGAGATATAAACTTCAGCATCGCACAAATGAATGCAAATAATACACTTGCCACTATCGCCCAAATTGGTGCACCTTTACTGTTTAATCTTGAAAAAATAAAAGGAGCATCTCCCTTTTTCGAAAGCGAGAATAACATACGAGAACTTGTATATAATCCTGAATTTAAAACAGACAGCAAGGACAAGAACACAACCCCGTTCATAATTTCCGCAGCAGCAGGCACTCCTGCCATCCGGAACAAACTTGCATAAGGAAGCTTCAATAACTCCGCATTGTTCCACGGGATAAAAATAGCCAAAATTGTTACAGAACCTACGAAGAATAGCATAAGACGCCATACTACACTGTTAATTGCTTTAATAACATTTTTCTCTGGATTTTCCGATTCCCCCGCCGCAATAGCAGCTACTTCACTCCCAGATAAAGAAAAGGAAATAAATACAACACTCAGCAATACAGGAACAATCCCTTTTGGAAAAAAGCCCCCGTTTTCAGCGATTGTCGAAAAATTCGGCCTGTCCACACCAGGGACAATGCCAAAAATCATCGCAATTCCTAACCCTAAAAAGATAAGAATCGCCGCAACCTTAATAAAAGCTAACCAATATTCAAACTCTCCATATAGCTTTACAGAATAAATATTCGTAATCGTCATCAACATAATCATGAAAAGACTAGCTATCCACGCTGGTATAGAAGGGAACCAATTAGTGACCATCGCCCCTAACAATACCGCTTCAATTGCGATAATAATGACCCAGTTAAACCAATATAACCAACCAATTGTGTAACCTGCCCACGGTCCAATTGCCTTATGAGCATACGTTGCAAAAGAACCGCTATCAGGGTTAACCGCAGCCATCTCCCCTAACATCCGCATCACAAGTACAACCATTAAAGCACCAATAATATAAGACAAGATTGCTGCTGGACCCGTTGATTGAATAATTGTCCCGCTCCCTACAAACAATCCCGCTCCCTACAAACAATCCCGCTCCAATAACCCCGCCAATTGAAATCATTGTTATATGCCTGGTTTTTAAGTCTTTTTGCAATTCATTTTTTTCTTTACCCAAAAAGATCACCAACCTATAAATATTGATTTTCACAAATCCTTCTAGCATACATAATTGCCCGGCATTGATAACGCTTTCTAAAAATCCTATTTATAGAAACAATAAAAAGAGCCAGAAAAACAATGTAAAGAATTACACTGGATTTTACTGTCTCTATCCCTATGGCTCGTCTTCCTGCTAAGGAAGTTCAAGTGGAAAGAAGCCAATTGCTCACTATTAAATTCAACATAGCAATATTCGGGCTTGCAGGGAGGCTAATCACTGTCATCCGATAATAAACCAATAATAATACAAATATACTGAATATTCAAGATTTATTTTAAATTCAGTAAAATCACTACTGTCACAAACCGCTTTGGTTGAATATATTATCACACAACCATAAAGTGAAACTTCCATCAGTAGAGGGGTTTTCATCCCCCACTGATTATCAGCCCTCACCAATCGGGCGCATGCCAGCAGTTTATCTCCCACCTAACTTCTTAAGAAAAGCGGAAGTGGCTCGTTCAGAATGTGAGGGGGATGGAACTTCTGACGTAGAGGGGTTTTTTACCTCGTAGGAAGAAGCGAAGCCACCGAACATTCTAGCCACTGGAGCTGGACAATGTTTTCGCTGAATTTTGAGGTGGGAGTATTACTGCCCACGAATAGCGGGATAAAGGCGGGATCATATGAAACGAGAACAATATCGGCAAATGGAGGAAGAAGATTTGCCTCTTGTAGAACCGAAAGCGTATGAAAATGTCAAACAAATTGTTATTGTCGGTATTCCGGCTTTCATTGGATTATCAATTTACGGCATAGTAGTGACTCTTTTTTAATAACCAATGAATATTTCATTCAATCATGGAACAATATACACATCATATAAGAAAGGAGATGACCCTCTGGTGTATACATACAACTTATACGATGCAAAAGATTCTTTTGGCATTAGCAAATCGTATCACATTAAATGCGAAATTCCGCCCCACCGATTTAGAGCAATTATGATGGAGTTTCGCCGTAATCAAGAAATAGGAGAAAACATTAAAGAATTTATCAACTTCATGAAGCGGGAATTTGATGAAACCTTCGAACTGTTTGAGTATGACGATATTGTGCAGTACGATGCCGACCAAGAGAATAGCATGATACTCGCAAATCTGCTAGATCAGGCAGATGAACATGTTTAAAAGGACTGCCCCGCAGTCCTTTTGTCATGTTGATTAACATTCTCATACCCTATCTCCATCAATCGATAATGCGATATTGATCGTTCTTTCAAATATATCGGCGATTTTTAACATATATCGATCGTTCTTTAGAATATATCGGCGATTCGACATAGAATAAAGACCCTCCGACAAGTCTCGTCATACAATAGCTTCAAATTTATAAATTTTATCACGTTATAGTGACCGTATGACATCTTTATTCATCCCATTCCTATATGTTTATGAAAAGCTCCCATACTTAGCGTTGGAGTTTTTCATAAAGAAAAGGCACTTTTTAAGTGCCTTTCTCCGAGACTACAGTATTTTTGTTAATCTATATTTGAAGCAAATTAACTAGATAACATAACATAAAATAACAAAGCAGCTGCCTCTTGTCGTTTCATTATTTGTTTCGATAAATAATCTGCTGATCCATCTTCATTATATATAACCTCAGGTCCAACTAAACGATGACCTACAATGTTTTTGACAGACTCTATTGCCCAATCATCAGTTTCTCCCTTTAAAGTAGCGTCTGCTGGCGGTGCTTCTAGCATTTTTAAATAATGCCAAGCAATCCATGCTGCTTCTTGTCTAGTAATAGCGCGATCTGGATAAAATTGTTCCCCTTCTTTTTCGTATAAAATACCAAGTTCATATAATTTTTGAATATGGGATGCATACTGATGGCCCTTTACATCAGAAAATACAGGGTCCTTTTTTGAAGGTGGTGTAAAGTAAGCAATTTGAGATAACCAATATGAAAATTCTCCACGTGTAAGAGGGGCTTCAGGAACAAAATTTCCTTCCTTATTTGCTTTTAATATCTCATATTGGTGTAAAGGATCTATAAATTTAGCATATGGATGATTTGCCTCTACATCTTGAAATCTCTTAGGCTCACTTAATTTCACAGCTGAACTACCAGAGTTCCAGTGTATCATTTCTTTTACAGTGCCATCTGTGTGAAGTTTAAACGCCATATAATTACCTTTTTCATCTTCAAATAGTAAAGGATCTATTTGTTTTAATTCCTGTTTACCATATGCTTTATCACTTACAAATAACTTTCCTTCACTTATTTTTACATGTGTAATAAGATTTTTTACCCGCAAATCACGATAAACACCTTCAAATTTCTTTAACTCTTCTTCGCTAGGTTTTAAATACTCTGGCTTCGTTCTGTCTGGAAAATAGTGATTCATAAATTCATCAAATAATTCATAAGGAAGTGACGAGCCATCTTTATTCGTAACAACAAAAACACCTATTTTATGTTCAGGAATTAACCACATTAAAGAAGAAAACCCTGGTATATTTCCACCTTTTCCAAAAACATATTGACCATTATGACTTTGCGGTGAAAAGAATTCAAATCCATATGCCATATTTGGATATTTTGGATGTAACGCAAATTTTGTTTTTTGCATATCTTGAACAGTTTCTTTTTTTAGTATTTGTTTATTTTTAAATTTACCACCATTCAATTGAGCAATCATAAAATTGGCTACATCACTTCCTGTGGAAAACATACTTCCTTGTGGCATGTCCGTCGGTCTTATTTCATAAAATGGGATGGCATTACCTTTTCCATCGTATCCTGTTGCAAGCTTATCTTTGATAAAATTAGTCATAACAAAACTACTATTTTGCATCTCTAAAGGGTAAAAAATATTTGAAGCCATATATTTATAAAAAGGTGTGTTTGTCAAATTTTGAACAATATATCCTTGAAGCATAGAAGCAAAATTATCATATGTGTACGTATCTCCTGGTTTTCTTACTACCGTGGGCATATTTTCTTCTACATAATCTTTAAGTTTTGTATATTCATTAGTTTGATAATGAATATCCCCTGGTCTAGGATCTACGTAATCAAAACCTGTTGTATGGGTGAGTAAATGGTTCATTGTAACTGGTTCACCCATGTTATTTTGATACTTTAATCCCCCCATATAATTTACTATATCTCTATTTAAATCGATTTTTCCTTGTTCAACTAGCTGCATTACAGCACTAGCAGTAAAAACCTTTGATACTGACGCTAATCGAAAAACTGTTTTTTTGGGGTCAATGGGAATATTCTGTTCTTTATTGGAAAAACCGTACCCTTTTTGAAATAGAATTTGATCATCTTTGACAACTACAATAGCTACACCAGGTGCATTTTCTGCTTTCATTTTCTCTGGAATTACTTTATTTGTGAAAGCTTCTACATCTTTAGCATGTAATGCTATAGAAGAAACTGTTTCAGCCTTTGAGTTGTTACTACCCAAAAAGACTAAAAAGAAACATAGACTTATAACTAATAAACTTCGAAAATGATTAATAATTCTATTACTTCTTCTTTCCAAATTAATTCCCCCTTTAAAACTAGATGTATTGATTATTTTCACAGTATGCTTGATTCGGACACAACAACCATATCTTACCATTATTTATATTATTTTTCCAATTTTACACTTCTGTATCTTTATAAAAAAGTTTGATCAAATCGCTGCGAAATAGTTCTAATTGATTCATTTTCTTTAAGCATTCTACTATTGCCTACATTCTTCCTATTTATTTTTTAATAAAAAAACCTTGAAAGGCATATAGCCAATCAAGGTTTTGATGATACTGTTCATTACTTATTTATGGCTGGTGGATGGTACAAACACAATCATTTCCCCATCAGGATATGTATCCTTCCACCCACAAGGCCATCCTCCCTGTTTATATATATCAAAAATTCTTTCATAAAAATTATCTGTTTTTCCATTCACCAATCGGTTTAAAGCACACATTGTGAGGTCCCCTTCAACTTCTTCATGAATACCTATGTAATCAAAGGGTAGAAAATGATTAGCGTAATTCTCATAGCCACCAAAATATTCATATAATTCTTCTTGCTGCAAAGCTAAACCTAAATGATAGACCTTTTCTATGATACTTTCTGTTTCTAGTGATTTAACATCCTCCCATACCGTATCCACTTCACTTAAGTTTTGTGACCAAGCAAAATTTTGTGCCTCATCAAAGTCATTTATTACTTGTATATCAGTAGTATTAACATTTTTATTATTAAAGATCTTACTATTATGAATAAAGTCCATTACTTCTTCTACTAAATGAATATTTTCACCAAACTTCATTTGGTGAATCACCTTCCAATCTATACTTCTGAATAAAGATGTTGTAACAAAATTATTGATAGTTTTCAATAGCTGAGATAAGAGAACCTGTTCCTTCTTCTGCATAACGGATGAAATCCAAGCTTTTTTCACTCCAACCACCGATTAAGTTTGTTTTCCCACCTACGAATTGTTGGTTACCGTAACTATTTAAATTGAAGGAGTGAACCCAAACATCAGGATTAACTTCACGGCGATATGTTTCAAGAAGAATTTGTAAAGAATTGCCTTCATATTCATCTCCGTACACTTGCTCATCAGAGAAGACAAGGATGCGGTCAACTTTGATTTTGTTATCTAATAAATATTGGATAGAAAGATATAAGTTTGTTCCATATCCGTGTTTATTAACTTCTGATAAAAATGTGTTCATGTTCTCTAAAATGCCAGAACGAGTAGAAACATTTATCACTTTGAAATCCGTTGCGAATACAGATGTAATCGAATTATCACAGAAAGAGTGTGCCATTGCCATCATAAGTGTAGCAATATCTGCACATGTAACGGTTCCATCTTTTGAGACAGAATTATATGTCATAGAGCCTGAGATATCTGCTGTCATAAATGTTGTTCCTGATACCCTTGGCATGTTTGTAACAGATGCTTCAATTGCGTCATTCAATACATCTAACAATTCACTTCCTGCTTGTGGTAATTTTTCTTGCACGACGCGATAGGCTGAGAAAAAACGAAATGGTAATTGTTTTGATTTTTTTACTCTCTCAGGATCGCGAAGAATGTTATATACTGTATCAATATTTGCTGCATCTGAATCTACGATATTGCGAAGATTACGAAGTAAGGCCATATACCCCACTTTCCCGCTATCAATTAATTCTTCCCATACTTCTTTTTTGTTTCCTTTTTGGGAAAGTTGTGTTTCCCACGTATATGGTACTTGTAGTGTGTTTTCTAACAAACGCTTATAAAGTTCGTAACGTTCTGTTCCTTCTTTTGCAGATGGACTGACTAAACGAAATACATCTTTCAATGTAACGTCTTTTCCTGTCCTATTGTACTTTGCTAATTGATATTCATCAAACGTAGCAAAGGCATCTGCCAACCCTTTTTTCAAAGAGTTTGGAATTGGATTTTTCCGGCCATATACACCTAATTGATATGCCATCATTTCTGTTACATCATCCGGTCGCTGTGCAATGCGAGAAACCGTTTGACGAGCATATTTACGACCTTCAGGGTGGTTAGCAAGTTCCACTGCTAAGACATGTGTAACAGAACGCATGTAGAACACTTCACGTGCATACACTGCTAAATTTGCAACAAATTTAGGGTCTCTGTCCATGATTTGTTTTGCAGTAGTAACTAATTCTCCACTGTTATCGCCATAAAATTTTGGCTCATTAAAGAAAGATGTTAATACCATCGTAACTAATTTATCTTTATCATACATTTTATAAGCGTTTCCGCCCTCTTTTGTATACGTTTGACGGCTTCCTTGAGAAGAATGATTAAACTTTGACATTATGATTTACCCCCAGAGATTTTTTGACACTACTGGTTGAAATACAAATAAAAAAGGCAACGTATATACGTTGCTCTTTTCACTCATTCCTAACACTTCGGAACTATCGGAAACAGGAACAGTTAAACTGCTTTGACAATTTATTCAGAGAAACGGGAATCGAGCCCCGCAAACCCAGCTCCTATATGACGCTTAGCTTAGTGTTATGAATCAAAGAAAAGTACTAATTCGGTGCGGAACTTACCGCATCGATAGCGTTTCATATTAGCAAACGAAGTATGAGCTATCTACACTGCTCCTGTTATATGTAATGTTTAAAGATTTGGGAGATAAGCGAAAAGGCTCGTTACGTTGCTCTACCACTGAGCTACCTCCCAAAATCGAGAGGATGGGATTCGAACCCATGACACACGGCTTTTAATGCGAAGAAATCCTTCTCTACACTGCCCAAATCTATAAAGTATGAATTATAGATTCGAAGAAAAGGGAGATAGGCGGAAAGACTCAATATGTTGCTCTACCAAACTGAGCTACTCCCCCTATGTTTATAAAACGACGGGGGAGGCAAGGATTCGAACCTGCGACCTACCGCTTAACAGGCGAAGAAATTCTTTCCTACACTGCCCTTTTTTTTTTATTACTTATTGATTTCATTATACTCGTTAATCAAAATTTTGGCAATTATTAGCACTTCTGAAAAATCTTATCTTTTTCGTCTATTAATCTTAAAGCTTCTGTATTTCACAATTTAATTACATTAGATTGTATGAAAATAATGTGTTAGACTAACTAGCGGATATACAAATTTTACATAATACACCAATAAGATATACCTATATAAATACAAATTAAAAAATCGACATAAAAACCCGCTTTCTTTTTAGGCGGGCGAGAGCATTTGGCCATGCATAGAAACGGTCAGGTCCTTTTTCTGCCACATGCAAGGTTTAAAACAAAAGAAGAAAGCATGTGCAGGTCATGGGGTATTCTGCATAGCAGCGACTTATATGTCAAAGAATTAAAATGGATTTATATAATAAAACAAAAATATATCCATTCTTGCATAAAGATCTTAGAAGAGAAAAAGTTTTTACCCTTGATGAATATGGTATACATTATTTTTCTTTCAAAAAGATATTGGGTATTCACAAGATAAGAAGCTAGGAGATGTTAGATGTGAAATATTTTGTAATAGAAGATGATGAATTATCAGAATGCGGTGAAGAGACAATATATGTTTTTGAACATAGTAAAGGAAAAAGAAGTTACGACACGATTGAAACCTTGGAAGATTTCGCAGCAAAGTGCATATTCATTGAACGAAGAAATATGCATTGGTTTTGGTATAAAGGAAAACACATTGAAGATATGCCTATGTGGGAATTTGAAAAAAAAATTAGAGCGGAACAAGAAGAATTGAAAGCAATATCCCAAGAAGAATTCATAGAATTAAGAAACAGATATGCTCCTCTTATTAAACCTATCGAGTTCCCTATTGAAGGAATCAGAATGGCTTATGCTTATGAACCAGAATGGAATGATGAATTTTTTGTCATGGAAACGGAAGAAAGTTATTTTGCTGTTCGCTGGTTTACAACGGCTTAAAATAGCTTATACGATAAATCAACAGATTCTTATCCTAAAGGACTTCCGATAAATACTGATTAGGTTTTTCGAGAGTTTCTTCAAAGTCAGGATGTCGAGGCTTGGGTATTCCAAACTCTTGTCCTCCACCACTAACATCATACACCTTTAAAAGTATCATCATTCACTGGGAGTACTTAGCGTTTGGTGCTTACCTTCAATTTCTTGAATCAAAAAAGAGCTAATGTTTCTTATTTGAAACATTAGCTCTTTTCATTGTCATAATTTATATTCATCTAAAGAAGTGTCTTTCTTTATTAGCTTTTGAAACTGTACTTACTTTTTTATCCTTGAAAGTTCCTCTCTTCTTACTTCATGAGTAGCTAAATCTGCGTATCTTGTTGTAATAGGTAAACGACTATTTTTTTCTACAAAATGCAAAACGACATGGGTAGCAGTATCTAAATCAATCCAATTACCACAAGAAACAAAAATTGGTTTTACATTTTCTCTAGTTCTTAGCGTTCTTCCATAAACTTCTTCATTTACAACGATTTCAGTATACGAACCTAACTCATTTTCAGGTTCGATAAAATCAACATTATTTATTTTTAAATACGTTTTGGCTACTCCAATCGTTGGCTTTTTTAAATAGAAAGACGCATGCGTTGCGATCCCCATATGACGATTATGTAAATAACCATTTCCATCAAACATATATAAGTCTGGAAAATTTTTTAATTTTTTAACTGTATCAAGCACTAATGGTAATTCCCTAAATGCTAGATAACCAGAAATATAAGGAAACTCAATTTTGTCTATATGATGAACTTCTTCAATAATTGCCTTTGTAAGATAATCAAACACAACAATGCAGCAGACTCCATAGTCAATTCCCTCATTAGACCAATAAGCAATATCTATTCCCGCTACTAATTTTATATCCGTTAGTTTAAATGTATTTTTTAAAGAAATGTTACTTGATAATTGTTTTTGCAGCTTCTCTAGCTCATCTATATCGTGTTTTTTCATCATTTTTCACCCAAACTTTTCACATAATCTAAATCTTTATTTAGTTAGCTTTTTTTCTTCAATAATTTGACCATTTTTATCGCAAATCCTATACTGTATTTCTACCTTTGAGAAGCCTTTTCTCAAAAACTATCCAGCATATGGATTATAATCCATTTCTACCTTTTTTAGCCCTTCCAATACTTTTTTTATTCTATTAGACAAATCTGCAATTTCCTCTTTAGTTAACTCCTCTTTCGCATCTAACGAGTTAAACATACTTAAACACTTTGTTATCCTTTCAGCAGTACCAACGAAAACTTTGTCATGAGTAATTAAAATCTCTCCTATTGCAGTATCTACCACAACATCCTCTATCTTACCTAAATTCCAGTATTCATCGACTAGTCTCGCTATTGCCTCTCTATATCCTCTATTTAAACTTAAAAATTCATTATAGTCCTCTTTGATTGCTTCAAATAATTCGTTGTATTCCCAGTATTCCACTGAATCCCCCTCCAACAGAAAATATTATGGCTTAATCCTATGTTGTAATCTTAAAATAAAAAACACTTGTTGCCCATAAAAGACCCTCAAGTGTTTTTTATTTACTTATATGAGAACACCTTGGTTTTTGTTGATTCCCGTATCGATATTAGTTAGTTGGTGGTGCTTCAATGGCGTATACCCCTTGCTCAGCACCAAATCTGTGATATGTTTGAACTAGTTTCATATGTAACCTTTCCAAAAGCTTACGAGAAGGTGTGTTAGCCATTTGAGTTACTGCAATTATCTTTGGTAATTTTAATTCAGTAAAAGCATAATTTATTACTGCTTCTACTACTTCGGTTGCATAACCGCTCCCCCACCATTGTGGTAGAAATTGATAAGACACTTCAATATCATTTCCAATATGATGAGGGTCAAGAGATACTATACCCATGAACTCATTTGTTTGCTTTTCCCTAACTACCCAGTACCAACAATTCGTACCTGGGTTTAACATATTATTTAAAACATCTTTCATTGTGTCTTCTTTACGGGGGCCTCCAAGATATTTTCTTACTTCCTGATTCATGTATAATTCCTTTATATTTTTATAATCTGACTCGTGAATTTTATCAAGAAGGCAGCGTTTAATTTCAATCAAACAATCACCTCATTTTCCAAATAAATAGAATAATCACAATAATTATATCGTACAATATATGTTATTTCCATTTTGAGAAAAATTCATCGAAAAATCGTTGTCGTGCGATCCCTTCCCAAGACATCTGTAATTCGAACGTGACTTGTAAAAGTTCTCGAATTACTCTTTCCATAGCTTCTCTGTTTCGTGATATGAAATCCGCAGCTGCTTCTAATTTATCCGGATCAACACGTACTTGTCCCAATTTATTTCCTCCCTCCATCTTTATGTATAAAATCTCTAGTACAACTATAGCAAATTTATAGAGTTAGTACGGGAACAATCCGTAAATGTATATACGAATGTCTCAAAAACTATGTCCCTGATACGTACACTTATAAATCATCAAAAATTGGAATAAAATAACTTTATCAACAAATGTTATAGATAAATATGGTAAAATATACATAGAGTAACAGCTCAAAAAGTAAAATGGTGATTCAAGTTAAAAAAGTACTCATGTGGGTGCTTTTTTTCTCTGTCTTACATACACAAAAGGGGATTTCATCATGAATATTATTGACTTAGAACTAGTACGAAAGAGAAAAATAAAGGAAAATAAAATGATTACAATACCCATTATTGAACGGGTTTTTGAAGTAAATGGAGAAATTCAGTTTGAAGTAGCTGGTGAAAAAGAAATTCCTATTGCTTGGCTAGAAAAGGAATAGATACTTCTGTCCTTTATCTAAACAAGAACCTGTAGTATTCCCACAAGTTCTTGTTTATTTTTGATAAAAACGAAAGTAAACTTTTGCATATTTGTTTACTTTCATACCTCCTAAAATATTGGCTCTACACCAAATCCCTTGATACCCTCAAAATATACAACAAAAGTATACATTCAAAATACTGTAAATAAAGAGATAATAGAAACTATGAACAAAAAATCTTATTATTTATCTTTAAATATAAAAAAGCATCTAAATAGATGCTTTTTTAATTCCTAACAAACTTAAAAATGGCTAAAACAGAAGCGATGACAGTAAAAACGTCTGCATCTTGCTCAGGATATTGATGAAATATTTCTTGAATTTGCTTATTCCATTCATAAAATTTCATTTCTCAAATTCCTCTCCATTATCATCTATTAGTAAATAGATCAAAATTATACAAAAAAAATAAAGAAAATATACTCTAGTTAACGTAACCTCGCTTAGCAGAAGTTAAATTTATCTTTTAAGAAAATTATTGCTTTTTCAGATGTTAAACTAGTCGTATATTATCTAAACAGCCATCTAAACAAAAAAACAAGGAAACCCTTGTTAGATGTAGAAGTGTTTAATTGCTTGAATAGTGTTTAGTTCAAATGTTTAGATGTTTAAAAGAATGGTGATCTGAACAGCAAAAACAACAACAGGATTTTCAAAAAGCTGTGATTTAAAGAATGGATGAACGTGATCAAAACCTAATGGCTATGATCCGTGAAAACCAGGAGACTAAAAAATTGATTGCAGCCACCCAACAAAAAAAGTGGTGGCAATTTTGGAAATAGAAAAAGCCTTGCTTATATGCAGACTTTTTTATACAGAATTCTATACAGATTTTTGTACTAATACAGAACGCTTGTAAACTTGAAAAATCCCAATATCTCTACAATGTATAAAATCATGCATAGTATGATAGAAAAAGAAAACGCACAAATCCAATGTTAGAAAAGGTTTGTGCGTTTTTCTTGCTTCTCATAAATTATTGCGTTATGTAAACCTTACATACATATTTATTCATCGCTATTTTTACAATTTAAAAAGACAACTTGTACCCACTTTTTAGGGGTAGAGGGAGCAATCGTGACGTAAAGTGCAAAGTAAATTAGAAAAACTATTTGATATAGAATGAATCAGGTACAGACATTAAATAGTAGAAAATAGCCCCTAATATTCCCATAGTAAAAATAATAAATCCCATATTGCGTATGCTTTTAATTTTTGCCTGTAGTCCATTGAATCCCGCTAATAACCCAGTTAAAGAAAATAGGATCCAGTATAGAACAGTTGGAACAGAGGGAATTTTATCTCCATCAATCCCCATACCCCAAAAAACATAAGGTAGCACAACAAAAGAAAGACTAAGCACTCCCATTACAATCACGAGTAATTTACGATATTTAACCCCTGTAATAATTAGGAAAACCCCACCAAAAAGTCCACATAATACAAGAATAGGCATAAAGAAAATCCAAAGAAAGCTCAAGATGTACATATATAATCTCCTTCAAATTAATAAGCTATATTTTACAACATAAGGGACATTTTGAATATTGTGAGGTAGCACCACATCACCATCAACCTAAAAAATCAAAATCCCCCCATAACGAAAATTCTATCCATTGTTGACTACTAATAATGTTGCGTTATGTTAACCGGACTTGTATAGGATATTCATCTTATGTTGTTCCATTAAAGAGCCAGTTTAATTCAGTAGGAAGGAAAATTTATTAGACAAAGAGAAATACAAGTTGGTTGGCAATTGAGTAAGTTAAGGAGATTATATTTATAATGAATACTATAAAAACCACAGGGTGTTTTACTATTGTTGATAATAATGCAGGCAAAATATTGCTAGTTAAACGAAATGATTATCCTATCTGGGATTTGCCTGGGGGAAGATTAGAAGAGAATGAACAGTTAGATAAGTGTGCTATAAGAGAAACTAAAGAAGAAACGGGCTATATAATTGCTATTGAACGTAAAATAGGAGAATATCACCAACCTCAATACGATGATATGCAACATATATTTTCAGGAAAATTACTAGGGGGAGAACCAATAAATAATGGACCTGAAACTGCAAAAATTGGGTGGTTTAACCCTAGTAGATTACCTTTGTTAATGGTTCCAAATAGAAGAAAACAGATCAATAATTTTATGAAACACAAAAATTCACTAATAAAAGAGACATTAAAGACACCATTTATGGTAAGGTTATTGAAAAAAATTATGTGAGATGGTTATTGAATTAACGGGTGCTTTTCTTGAGTAAGGACCAGTTCTTAATTTCTTGTATCTATCAAAAAAGATAATTTTAACTTCCGCTAACGATAATTATGTGAACACGAAAGTCCTCCAGTTAAACAATCTAGAGGACTTTTAATAGTCTTCTAAATACATTGAATCCCGATAATGATGCGTTATGTTAACCTCATGTGAATAAGATATACATTTCTCTTTATTCAACTAAAAGGTCAGGTTAATTTTATTAGCTTAGACAAACTTTATCGTTGAATAAGATTAAAACGAAAAGGAAAAATCTTGCTTCCTAATATCGAGTGGTGTAAAATTACACCTATAGATACAAAATGTAACTTTTTTTAAAAAAAGAAGGAAGGCTGTTATGAATAAGGAGCACATTATTGAACTTATTTCAAACAAAATAAGACTCATTCGGTTGGAAAAAGGCTACTCACAAGATAAAATGTCAAAAATTTCGGGGATTTCCAAAAAGACACTTGTTCAAATTGAGAAGGGAAGAACATTATCAGAATGGACAATTGTAATAGCTATATGTGCATTATTTAGAGACAGTGAGGTTCTACAATCACTTCTAGGAGATGAACCCTTAGAAGTTGTTGAAACTATTGCCCACGATGGATTAGATAGACCAAAGAATAAAACAATGGGCGGAAGAGTCTGGTGGAAGGAAATTGATAAAAAAGGGAGTTTTCTATTGCAGCAGAATTTAGTCAGTCAACAGTATCGATGGTTTAGTTCATTTGATAAACAAGAAAATTTAATACGATTAAGTGAGTTAGCGAATGGGGAGTGAATATCATTTGAAACAGTTACTAATCTTTATCATCCTATTACCTGTATTTTTCTATACTTACGTTGCGACTTCTTGGACAGGTTCGTATATTATGCTTGAAGAAAATTGGAAGAAACATATTGTTTTTACTCCTGAAACTGCCACTGAATCTCAACAAATTTATGAGATTGATAAGTTCATTTATGCTTTTAAATACCAACCAATAATAAGTATTGTCTGTATTTTATCTTTCTTAATTCTCATTGGAATAATTATTTCTTGGATTAGTAGGAAATTCCGCCATAGCCCAAAAAACATAGTAAATTAAATATTTGTAACTAATATTACACTTTTTTCAACTTCCGAATTCAAAAATTATGTGAACACTAAAGTCCTCCAGTTAAACAATCTGGAGGACTTTTAATAGTCTTCTAAATACATTGAATCCCGATAATAGGACGTTATGTCAAACTCACATGTATACTACATTTATTTCACATTTTATCTATCTATATAATGGTACAATGAAGATAATATTAGGAAATTGTGAGGGTGATTACGTTGATAAAATTTGTAATTAGTTATGCTGCAAGTCTATTTGCTTT
Source organism: Bacillus bruguierae (assembly GCF_037104725.1). NCBI lineage: Bacteria > Bacillati > Bacillota > Bacilli > Caryophanales > Bacillaceae > Bacillus > Bacillus bruguierae. The sequence goes on from NZ_JBAWSX010000029.1 coordinate 21,679, forward strand.
TATTTTTGGATGGTTCTTGATTTCATATATTTTTAATCCTAGCTTTATTCACCCGAACGTTGTATTTGGATTCATTAAAACTATCGTCATTTATGGTAGTATACCAGCTCTTATAGCTTGTCTAATTGGGGAAGTGTTATACAGGAAAATCAAACGATGTAGAGAGTTTCAATTTGGAATTCCTGTATTTATAGGACTAGCAGTTATCTATACACTTACACCATTTCTTTTTCTTTTTACTTTTTCTTTTTCACATTTTTTTTATTTCGTTGCACCTGTTATTATGGGGTCGTTAGCTTTTTATTTAGTACGTAGAAAAATATAATTAACTTCTGCTAACGAGAATTATGTAAAACTTAACTCGTTTTTTCGGGGGATGGCCAAAAACATCTATATATTTTTTTACAAGAAATAATAAAAAAGGCTTATTCCTTGTAAGGAAATTAAGCCTTTTTATTATTTAGATTCACACAAATGATCTGTACATCAATTTAACTTTGATAAACAGATCATTTATACGATGATAATTCATTGTAAAAAAGTAAAGTTTACGCAAAAGCTTTTAGAAGTTCTTGAACAAATGGAATGATTCCACCTAAAAATTTTAAAATTGCCATTGCGATTGCCATAATAATTCCTCCTTTTTAGTTTTCTGAATATTAAGAACTTTATAAGTTCATTGTATTATAAAAATAATAATATTACAATATGTTTTTGGGATTTTTAAGGAAGTTTTTTTAGAATACCCCTGTATCTTAGAGATTGGGTAAGGAAACGATTCTAAATGTGAGGGGACATTCTTAAGTTGATAGATATATAAGGTGACCCCTAATAGGGATAGCACAGAGGTCCATATGTTAAGTATTAAGCACTCGAAATGGTGCTTTTTCTTTACAAAAAATCAGCCCCGTACACACGGAGCCGCAATAAAGACTGACAGAATGATTGGTAGTCGAGTACATCTTACTATTGATCCAGCAGCTGTGCAAAGTGAGAAAATTTTATTTTAACCTTAATAAAATAGCATTTTTTGTAGCTTTTGAATAAAGTTTGATTAAATTAACTTAATAAACCTTGATAAAAGAGCAAATAAAAAAGCGTGCTTCGAAAAAAGATTGTTCAAAACACGCTTTTTCTATATTCAATTGAATCATCCATTTATAAAAAAGTTTGATAATTTTTGTGATCATTCCTCCATTAAAGCGCCCGACTGTGGTAGATACATTATCCTCAATTACTTCTTTGAATTAAAAAAAGTTCATAATTAGCCTTCTCGCATTATTCTTCTTTTAACATTGAATACTTTTGATAAGCTTTATAGAAACTGCTACCCCAAAAAACAACCAGAAGTGCGGGAAACAACTTCAAAAGGACAAATGGAGTTTCAAATAAAAATGCTTTCCAAAATAATGAACCTTTCATACTCCAAAGACCTTCATGATATAATCCCGAATTCTTGTAAGGCATATAAGAATAAGCTAAACACAGCATACCCAACCAAAATGAATAACCCATTAATCTTTTATAATAATTACCCTTTGATTGGCGGTCCGAGTAGATTTCATTTTGCTCACCATCTTCTTTTTGCCAGTAAATTCCACCAAGCCAGGAGCCATTTATATAAATCCAACCGAAGTCTTCATATATCCCTTTGTAATCTTTGAACTTTTTCTTTGATAAATAATCTTGATAATCTAGTCGCATCACATATCTCTTGTCGGTTTTTTCGAAAGTGTATATTCCTAATCCACTAATATTTGTACAACGATAGCCTTTTTGTAATTGCTCGTTCAGCCATTGCTCCTCTTTTTCGATATCAAAAAATACCTTAAATTTCTTCATTCGATTCACTTCCTTCGTACAGGGATAAAATATGCAATAACCTGTTTTGTTCCATTTTCAAAATGGCTCTTCCTTCCGCAGTTATCATATAAACTTTTCTCCGACCTGACTCTCCAACAGGCTCAATCCAACCATGCTTATTCAAGTTTTCAATCGCACCGTATAATGTACCAGCTGCTAAAATAACAGTACCGTTACTTATCTTTTCTATCTTCTGCATTACGGCATAGCCATGGAGCGGCTCATGCATAGCTAATAAAATATAATGCATGGTTTCAGACAACGGTAATAATTTATGTTTCATATCCTCACCCTTTATTCAGTTCGACTATATAGTTCAACTTAATAATAACGTAATACAGTTCAACTGAATAGTCAACAACATTTTCAAAATTGGTCAAAGGAACTTAAAGTAAATAGCTTGATAACAAGGGAAAAATCAATCTAAAAAGTCACTTTCCTTACGTAAGGGAAAGCGACTTTTTGTGTAGTCTTATTCAATTAAATGGTCCAATTGTTGAATAACATGACCAGCATTTTTTAAACAACTTTATTATGTTTTAAATGACTTTATTGTAAATTAAACAACTATATTATCTCTGGATATATACATCCAATTTTTACAACAAATCACTCCTTGAAAATGGTACAATTAGGAAAAAACGGTGGGGGATTACGTCTGTATTGATTGCAATAGTTTCAATCGTTTTTCTCATTCTGATTTGGGACAATCTTCGACTAATTAGAAATAACTTCGAGCAACAAATTAGGCAGAACGAACAAATTATTAAACTTTTAGAAGAGAATAAACAAAAGTAGGAGGCATTTCCCTCTCCAAAAGGGAGGGAGTTGCTTGCTGTAATATTAACAAAAAAGAAAGTAGTATCTTATAACAGAAATGGAGACTTATTATGGATATACGGTTACTTCTAATTATTGTGTTTACTATTTTAATTCATGCAAGTGAAACATTGTCTTACAGTATAAGGCTTGGTGGTATAAAACTTGCAAAAATTATGGTGGCAACGTCGCTTACCGGTATTATCTTACTTATCTCTCGTACATCTAACATGATACAAGGACCACTTGTTGGAGGAATGGTAGATGTTGCAAAAGAGAATGGAGATCCAAGTATAGTTATTATGCCCTTTCGGCTTATTCTACTCTCTGCTTCTATTGGAACACTCTTAGCCCTTTTTCTGTATCCTACTTTTACAAAACTATCTATTTCTATGATTAAACGCTTAGAAGTTGATGGTTCTATTTTGGGCATGATGAAAGTCACCAACATTCAGAAACTACGCTACACAAGACAATACGTCACAATTCCTCGATTAGAGATGATTCATCGTCTTCGTATAGGTGGGATTCCAAAACGTATTATGTTAATTAACATGATAGTGACGGGTGTATATACAGTAGGTGTTCTTGCTACATTATATGCAACTCTTTTAAGCCCACAATCTGCTACAGCTTCTAATCAAATGACAGGGTTAATCAATGGTATTGCAACGATTCTACTAACGCTTTTATTGGATCCGCAAATTGCAATCTTAACAGAACGCTCTCTGCAACAGGAAAACGGAGTGGCAATTATGAATAAAACATTTGGATGGCTTATGATTTCACGATTTCTCGGAACCGTGCTTGCTCAATTATTTTTCATTCCATTTGCACATGTCATAGTTTGGACAAGCTCTTTTCTTAAGTCCTTATTAGGATAAATTTTCACTTCCTCTTTTGAGACGTTATGTAAACCAATTATGTATACGATATACAAGAGAAATTTCTTTACTACCGTATTATCTGGATGGTAAAATTTAGAAAAAGGGGTGAGAGTTATTTCGAATGTAATTAATAAAATTGTATTTAAAAGAGCTATTAACTTTTTCATATTAGGGGTAGCACTAACAGTTATTGCAACCATAATAACTGTTATAATCAATCCCGATTTAAAAGAAATAGTGGAAAGGATAGGAAATAGACTACCAGACACAGTAAAGGAATCAACAGGTATAGAAAAGGCATGGGAATATATTGTTAATAATGGTTTTATTGTGCCTTTACAAATGTTTATATTAGCCTTGATTCCAATACAATTTTTATATGTTATACATATAATTTCAACTTCTTCACTTCTTGGGGTTGTTTTTGGAATTGTGTTACAATCTGATTTTAAAAAAGGTTTTGGGATGATAATTTCTACCCTCCCTCATTCCCTTTTTGAAGTTTTCGCTTATTGTTTATTTGCGGCCATTCTTTTTGAATTAAATAAATTTATTAGAATCAAATTAAAAATTATGTTCAAAAAGGATAAAGAAAGAGTATCTCTTAGTAAAAAGATTTTAGAAGTAATAAAAATTTATGCTGTTTTAACTTTACCTATAATTATCATTGCTGCATTCTTAGAAACTTACATAGCTGATATTATACTTGATTTATTTCATTAACTTTATATGCTTGATGAAGATTAAGATTTACCTAAACATAATACAAACTGTGCTTATAACTTCCAATAACAAAAATTATGTGAACACTAAAGTCCTCCAGTTAAACAATCTGGAGGATTTTTAATAGTCTTCTAAATACATTGAATCCCGATAATGATGCGTTATGTTAACTATCTATAAATACCCTATACATCCAGTTTTTATAACAAATTGCTTCCTTCGGATGATACAATTAGGAAAAAAGGTTGGGAAAAGTTTTGGAGCTCCTTCTCGCTTTTTTCTCGATAATACATCAGTTAATCTGAAAAATACACTTCAACATATTCAAGAAAAGGAACAGTTTTTACTGATTTAATATTACAAAAATGGGAGGATATAATGAGAATTGCTACCTTTAATATTTGGAATAATCAAACTTTATGGTTTGAACGATTAAATGCAATCTGTGAAGAAATTAAAAATATTGATCCTGAGATTCTTGCTATCCAGGAAGTCAGAACTTATATTGATAATAAAAAAGGTATAAGTGTTGCACAACATATCGCAAATAAAACAGGTTTTCCATTTTGTATTTTTAAAGAATACCCCGATTGTCCAGATGAAGGACTAGCTTTTTTAAGTAAATTTCCAATTTGTACTGAAGATGTTATTTGGCACAAGAATACTAAGAAATCAAACTACTGTGCGATTAGAATTACTTTCAAATATGGAGATTATGAATTTGGTATAACCAATGTCCATCTAAATTGGAGATCCCCAATAATAAGAGAAGAACAAATTAGATCAGTACACAACTGGATTTTCAAAGAGAATAAAGCTAAACCGTACGAGATTCTTTGTGGTGACTTTAATGATGATCCGCATTCAAGTATTCATCAATACCTAACTAATAATCTTTGGTTAGATGTCGCACAGTTTAAAGAAGAACAAAATTATATTAAAGCTCAGCCAACTCTAGATTATATAAATAATCTAAACATAAAAAACGAATCAAATTTAAAGATACAAGCTCGATATGATTGGATTTTAATTAAGAAAAACAATAACTTAAATTTTCCACCCATAAATAAAGTAGAAGTGTTTGGAAATATTCCGGTTACTAAAGCAAAGGTACTGCCTAGCGATCATTATGGGGTTTTGATGGAAATTACTATAGATACATAGATTTAATATAACTAAAGAAGAAGACAAATTCAGCCTATTTTTTCTAAATTAAGGAGAAAACAGGCTCTTTATTTCCAATAAATTCCTTAATGTGGGTTTCATGTCAAAATGTTGGTGGTACCCCAAATATCAAAAGTGGGTTTGACGTTATCGGAACTTATACCGATGACGAAGGAGAGCCAAAAATCATTCTCGAAAAGAAATTACAAAGATGAAAATACATAAGAAAAAATGACTTCCGCTAAGGTGAATTATGTAAATGAGCTGTCCATATGGGCAGCTCATTATTTTTTTGCTTAGACCACATGTTTTCCCTTACAACATTTTCATTCGCAACATTTATTGTATTAAAATCCGGTGTTGAGTTTCTTTGCCCATCCCCTCGAAATGGGGGAATAGCAAGCGGATTATTAAAAAATCCTTATAAACAAAGGATTTTAACGTCTTTTAAAAATGATTATGTCAAAACATATACATTTCAATTGAAATATTTCAAATAATTATAAGTTGTATTTTTGAAATGAAAAATTCTAGATTTATAGCTATGTCATAAGGTCTACCTTTTGACATAGCTATAAATTTAGCTAATTCCCCCATCTCGGGGATTTGGGCAAAAATACCTGAGTACAATGAAAAGAATAAAACCAAAAGCTAAAGGCTTATCGTTTGATTCTTTTGATTTAATTTCTTGCCCCTTATCTTTCATCTCCATACTGATACCACACCTTTTTTTATTTTACTCTCCTACTTCTTTTTCCTTTTTAATAAACCTTATAATTAAGTCTTCACCTTCGTATCTAGGGTCTAACTTAATCTCACCTTTATATTCAATTACCTTCACCTTATCCATGACAGTTATACTGTCATACAACTCTTGCTTTACCCATAACTTTTTAACTTTATCATCAACAATCAATTCTAAAGTAGGGTGTTCAAGGATAAGATACTCGGTCTCAACATGTCTCCCAAGAACAGGTGCTTCTATTGGCTTACCTTTCGCAACTAGTTCATCGTTTTGATACCCCTCTATTACTGACAAGACTATACAAAACAATACAAAACAACCAAAGTATATCCAATTTTTCTTTCTTCTCTTTTTCTTATATGCTTCCAGTTCTACAATATACGCTTCCAATTCATACTCTGTGTACCCCTTAACGTCTGTAGTCAAATAATAGGTTTTTCCAAACTTTTTACTTGTAAATGCTACATAGTCGTTTAAATACTCTGGATCTTTCTCATAGTTTATAAATTTCTTTTCACCCATACTGCTACCCCTATCTGTCTTCTAGTATACCTACCCCTATTTGACATTACCAAGATTACGTCTATTAAAAATCACTACAAATAATAATAAAAGCATCCCTATTCCGAACATAATAACATTGCTTTGAGCAATTTCTTGATCTCTCCAATATGCTAAAAATATTAACAAACCATATCTAATTAAAAAAAGCGTACTAAGTCCAGTCGCAAAAATTATATATGGTGATTTTTTCATATAATCACTCCCATTCAAATCCCTTTTTATCCCATATTAACACGTGAAAATAATAAAAAGCGATATTCTCTATTTTCCCCTTGTTTTTGGGTGTGAGTGCTGGCTCGTCGTGTGGGGGCGAAACCCCACGAATTTGGGAGACAGCCGAGATACGTGTAAAAACAGGTCACAGCAATACATTTTTTACAAAAAGTTGTTTTTCGATAATATTTGTAACATAAACGTACAGTATTGTTACGGTGCAAATAACCCTTAACGTGGGTTTTATGTCAGTACGTTGGCTGTACCATATTACCATTATGATCTTAATACCATTACTATTTGGGTCCGTCCTCGGCCCCAAACCCTTATTGTAGAAAGAAAACCACCGGCATTAGACCAGTGGTTCTGACTTAGAAAGCAAAGCAAGTACA
>NZ_JBAWSX010000030.1:0-15829 GCF_037104725.1 Bacillus bruguierae
TACGTGTTACTCACCCGTCCGCCGCTAACTTCTTAAGAGCAAGCTCTTAATCGGTTCGCTCGACTTGCATGTATTAGGCACGCCGCCAGCGTTCATCCTGAGCCAGGATCAAACTCTCCAATAAAGTTTGTCTAGCATCATAAATAAAAATTGACGTTTCACGTTGTTTGTTTCGTTCAGTTTTCAAAGAACTTATCCGCCGCTCAATCGCGACTTCCTTATGTTAACATCTCAGTCATTCGATGTCAACTAAGTTTTTTATTTCGTTTATCGCAGTTACTTTATTTCACCGGCGACTCGTATAATATTACTCCTCTATATAATAATAGTCAATAACTTTTTTAAACTTTAATTATTATCCTCCATTACTTCATTATTTTGTATAACTGCGACTTATATGCTAAAAAATCAAAATGGATTTAAATAGACCGGATAGAACAATTATTTAGTATGTTTTATATGAAGTTCTAGGTGTATGAACCTAGTATCTCTTACTATTCAACTTATGAAGTAAATCTATAGAGACTCCATATAAAACGGACGTTAACTCAATATTTTAATGAAATAGAAAAAAGCTTTTTTACCCTAATAACATTTCTCTATTGCTAAACTACTGTGCAATTACGTTAACTTATAAAAACCCCTTAATTTCACGAACCAATTCCCCTGCATGATCAAACATCATAGCATGAGATGATTCAGGAATTACAACTGTTTTACTTTCACTTAATTTACATTCAACATTTTTTATAAATGCTAATTTCTTATTCAGGTCACCTTCTTTTTCTGCCGGAAGAAACAACACTCTACATCGGACATGATCATACCACTCTTCTATCCTGCGATCGTACAGATCTTCCGCAATCTGTCTCATATTCTCCCTCTTAGACACAAAAGTCACTTTTCCATTTTGAAGTTTTCGAGGTTTATAATCTTCCATAACTAAAGCTCTGTTCTTATTCCATGGCAGCCAATTCCTTTTCATATACTGTATCAAGGCTTCTCTTGAATCAAACTCTTGTTCCGGATTAGAAAAGGATTTATTAAAATGCTCTTCTTTAGATTCCGTATATAAGCCCCCAGGTCCTGAATGATTGACCAAAGCACCTTCAGAATTAACTAATGAAATAACTCTATCTGCATACATCGATGCAAACATTGTCCCAACATAACATCCAAGTGAGCTCCCTACTATATGAGTTTTATAAATACCGAGAACATCCAGCACCTCTCGAACATCTTCAACTAAAGTTTCAAGTTGATATCCTTTTTGAGGATGATCCGAATTGCCGTGTCCCCTTATATCGATAGCAATTACGCGATATTCTTCTGTAAAACTTGGAATAATACTCCGCCAAATAGCTGCACTTCCTCCCATATAGTGCAGGAACAAAATTGGCTCACCGTTCTGGCTGTACTCATAAGCTTTAATTTTTACTCCCTTTGCATTTACCACATATTCTCTCATTCCCTAGTCCCCCTTTAGTCCTCCCCCTCGTTGATGAAGGGAACTTCGTGACTTCACATTTATTTTATCGTATATTGGTGACAAACAACGTCACTAATACTAGAACTAAATCAGTAGTAGTCATTTTTATATACAAAAGTATACAAACGTGGGCAAATATGTTCGTATACTTACTATTGATTCGGTTTCAAGCCTAAGTGAGTGCGTTTTGACGAAAGTTAAATTGCATGATGAACTACGATTGATGAGTAAGTTGAAGACTTACCCTCGGATACACGCTTTAGTCCGTTGCTCTAAGAGTGTGGAAGGATGACCGACTACTACTGCCCTGTAGTCAAACACCGAAACACATGAACTCTCATCTGTCATTGGCAAAAAGCGAAATTCTCCGAAAGGATGACTGGTCAGAGATGACTAAAAATCAAAACAAAGAATATTGTTTTGTATTGGATGTAGGAGGAAGGAAATTAGCTCCTACAAGTGTCAACAATGGATGGTACTTAATTAGGAAGAAAAGAGCAAGACTTGTTGCAAAATACCCAATGGTAATTCAACTACATAAGTCAGTGGAAAATGTAGATTATAAAATTAGGTTGGGGATAGACGATGGTAGTTTACACGTTGGGGTTGGGTTAGTACAAGAATGTAAAACAAAAAACAAGCCAATCTTTAAAGCTAATATTGAACATCGAAAAGATGTATCAAAGCTAATGGAGAAAAGAAGAGGGCATAGACGATACAAAAGAAATCACAAACGGTATCGTCAAGCAAGATTTGATAATCGTGCAAGTAGTAGAAAAGAAGGAAGAATCGCACCTAGTATACTCCAAAAGAGACAAACGATTATTAGGTTTGTAAATAAGATTTCAAAATGGATAGACATTGCAAGTATTCACTTAGAAGATGTTGCGATAGATATACGAGCATTAACTGATGACAAGAAGTTATACAACTGGCAATATCAAAAATCCAATCGGCTAGATGAAAACATGAGAAAGGCTGTAATTATACGAGACAAATATAAATGTATGGAATGTAGAAAGTCAAACTGTATGTTAGAAGTACATCATATTGTCCCTAGAAGGTTAAGAGGCTCTAATACATTAGATAACCTGATTACACTATGTAGTAAATGTCACCAAAAAACAGAAGGTAAAGAAGAAAATTTTGTTGATAAGTATCAAAAAATGATTAACGGAAAGAGTTTACGGCTAGACTTTGCTCAACACGTTATGCAAGGTAAAAACTGGTTACAACAACATTTATCTCAGTATGGTACTTTGCTTTTAACAAGTGGTGGAGATACTGCAAATAGGAGAATAGATTGGGGTATTGAAAAGTCACATTCTAATGACGCTTTAGTTATTTGTGGATTAGAGATCCATGATACAAACATAAAAGACTGGGGCATTAAACCAATCAGAAGGAAAACGAAAGCAATACATTCTGAAACTTATGGGTTTAGCCATAGAGATATTGTACAATACACAGACACAAAAAAGGTAACTCATGTTGGCTATATTACTGCAATGTACCCAGATAAGTTACAAATTAATATTCAAACAAAAGAGAAACATCTAAAAAGAGTGAATGCAAGAAAAAGTGTACTAAAGTGGAGATTTAGAGGGTTGTATTTCCTATGAATGACCACACATGAATACTTTTGTGTATATTTTATGAAGGAGATATTTTTATGTCTAGAACAGGGAGATTATTTGAGCTATTAATTACACTAAATACAAAGCATCGCTTTACTGCTCAAGAGCTAGCAAATGAATTTTCAGTATCCAAAAGAACAATACTTAGAGATTTACAACTATTAAGCGAAATGGGTGTCCCTCTTTTTTCTTCCCCTGGACCAAATGGTGGATACACTCTTATAAAGAAACAAAAACTTCCTACTATCTCATTAACACCAGAAGAAGCTACAGGATTACTTCTGTCCTATCAACTTTTAGAAGATGGACCTTTTAAACAAGAGAATATATCAACCATTACTAAAATCCGTTCCAGTATGTCTATAGAGATGCTCCAAAAAATAGAAACATTACAAGATAGACTAGCTATTGATTCACCTAATAGAAGTTTTAAAAATCATTACCTTAAAGAACTTTTACAAGCATCATTAGATAAAAAGCATCTTCAAATAGAATACGAATCCCGTTCCGGATACTCAATCCGAACAATCTTTCCTTATGGACTCGTTCTATCTAACGGTTTATGGTACTCTCCTGCATTTTGTTATAAACGAAAAAAGAATGTACCATTTCGAGTTGATCGAATTATTTCCCTCAAAATACAACACGATTTCTCAGAGCCAATTCCAAGAGATATGACCATTGCACAATGGTTAAATCAAACAGATACTTTATCAAAAGAACTTACTTTACGAGCATCATTAACGAAAAAAGGCTGTAAAATGCTCGATCCTCATCCTATTGGAGAATGGATTCAAGTTACCCCTAATGGTACTGGAGTAATGAAAGAACAATTTAGAGAGTCAGATATACCTTTTATTGGAGGACTGTTCCTTAGTCTTGGAACAGAAATATTAATAGAGGAGCCTGCTGAATTAATACAGTTTGTACGGGAGAAAGCGTTGAAAGTAGTTAGCCAATACTCAAAAATATAAAATGTCTCCTTATTTCAAATCTGTGGAAGTTTTACTTGCACCTACAGTTACGTGAGGCGGTATGATCGGAGTAACCAAATTGAACCAGAAAAGGAGATGAATGTAACATGAGTAATAACAGAACATATTCAATCGGAGAATTCTCTACCAAGACCGGGACATCCATACGGGCATTACATTACTATGATGAAATTGAGCTGCTCAAAGCTGAAAAGCACCCTCATTCTGGTCACCGTCAATACACTGAACAGGATATACTTACGCTGCAAAAAATTGTTGGGTTTAAATTTTTAGGCTATAGCTTGGAGCAAATAAGTAAAATGATGAATGAATCCAGTTTGAATGTAACCTTACATGATACGTTACAAAACCAAAAAAAGGCTTTCGAGCAGAAAAAAGAGCAAATTGAAACAACGCTAAATGCAATTAATCGTACGATTCGATTGATAGAAGATGAAGGAGAAGTGGATAGTACAATCTTAATGAGTTTAATAAACAGCATGCAAACAGAAAAGCACCACCGACTATGGATTGAACAACATACGTCAAAAGAAGTAGCTGATCAGTTATTTAATAAGCCTGAAGAAGAAATAATAGCATTAGATAAAGAATTTATCCAGTTATCTAAAGAAGTAAAAAGATTAGTGGGAAGACCAGTTCATGATCCCGAGGTACAGAGATTAATAGATAAGCATATGAAAACCACACTTGAATTGGTTAGTGAAGAAGCGATGCACGCTATACAAGATATAGAGGAATTAGAAAAAGAAAAACTTGTAAACATGATTCCTTCCCCATATACAAGAGAGGAAGAAGAATGGTTAAATCAAGCCATGGAGTATTATATGATTCAAAATGGTATGAATGATCCGAAGATAGATTAAGAAGAAAACCAGCTCCTGTTAGACACTGTATAAAAGAAAATCCCCCAAATAGTTATGGCTAAAAAAATAAATAGCCTGTTTTGACCAAATTCCCCCAAAACAGGCTATTTGTTATGGATAAATATAGTTATCATCTTAATTGAATTTACAATCTACCTTATTTCACCAATTAATGGTATATAATTAGTTTTGTTTACACAACCAAATTACACTTTAAAAGCAGGTGAAACGATGGAAACCGTTCGCGTACTTATAGCAGATGATGAAAAAGAAATAAGAGATTTGTTAAAAAAATATCTTGAGAGAGAATTCTATACAGTAGATGTAGCAATCAATGGCGAAGAAGCTCTTCATTTATTTAGGCAAAACAAATATAACCTCGTCATACTAGATTTGATGATGCCGAAAATAGATGGGATCGAAGTATGTAAACGGCTTAGAGATCAAACAAACATTCCGATATTAATGCTTACCGCTAAAGATCATGAAGTAGATAAAATTTTAGGATTAAGCATAGGCGCAGATGATTATATTACAAAACCTTTCAGTATTCATGAAGTAGTTGCACGAGTAAAAGCTCTTATGAGGCGTTTTTTAGTATTAGGAAGCGACGCTAATTCTCACGAACAAGCACTCCTCCAATTTAAAGGGCTGACAATTGATTTAAAAAAATACACAGTTACCGTAGGTGCAGAAGAAATATCTTTAACCGCAAAAGAACTAGAACTACTAAAGTTTTTCGCTTCCAATCCCGAACAAGTATTTACGAAAACACAACTCTTTCGTAATGTTTGGGACAGTAACTATATAGAAGATGATAATACAGTTATGGTACATATTAGAAAACTTAGAAAGAAGATCGAAACGGATCCTTCAAATCCTAAATTTATTCAAACTGTGTGGGGAATCGGTTATAAATTTGTAGGTGAAAAAGATGAAAAACGATAAAGTTCTCTATCTTATTTCACTTCAGCTTATCATCATTATGATACTTCTGCTCATTGAAATGAGTCATACATGTAAACTCATTTTATTTACTGCATTATTTCTTATAACGATAAGCCTTTTCTTTATAAGAATCCATTTTATAAAGAGCCGAAAATCTATCATTGTTAGCTTGCGACGAGCAATTCACGGAAATTTACATACAAGGTTATACACGACCAATGATAACTCGTTGGATGATGTGATTTTTTCTATAAATGAATTAATTACAGAGCTAGAAAAGGTACAAGTTGAAGCTAGAAAGTCTCTAGAGGCCAGAAAACAACTCTTATCTAGTATCTCACATGATATTCGAACACCTCTTACTTCCATTATTGGATATGTTGATGCTTTAAAAGATGGGATTGCTGCTTCAGAAGATGAAAAACGAGAATATCTTGAAATACTCTCAAAGAAATCAAACAGCTTAAAACAATTAGTTGATCAAATATTTAATATGGCCAAGCTAGATGCAGATGAATTCCCCCTAAAGAAAGAGATTCTCGATTTTGCTGAGATTACTAGAGAGTCTCTAATTGAGTTTTTACCTGAGCTCTCAAAACATAACATAGAATTACAAGTTCATATTCCAGAAACACCTTGCCCTATTACAGCAGATCACCTTAGTCTTGTACGAATTATAGGTAACCTTGTAAAAAATGCGATATATTACGGGAAAGCTGGAAAGATAGTGGGAATAGAACTAATAGAAACCACTTCCGAGTACCAACTATTCATTTGGGACAAAGGACCTGGAATTTCAAATAACGATTTAGAAAACGTATTTGAAAGAATGTATAGAAGTGACCAATCAAGGAATGCTTCGTATGGTGGGAGTGGTCTAGGACTCGCTATCGCAAAAGCTCTCGTAGAAAAAAATGGCGGAGACATCTGGGTAGAAAGTATTCCGTGGAAAAAAACCACCTTTGGCTTTTCCATCCCTAAACAAACTACTTTTAAGAAATAGTTAAGAAATGATTAAGCAGCAGTTAAATCCTGCTTTTTATTATGTAAGTACGAGGTTATAGAAAGTAGGTGTTTCAAAATGAGCGCAATTATAAAAACAACAAATCTTACTAAAATTTATGGCAAACAAAAATCGGTAGATCATCTAAATATAAATGTAAATCAGGGAGAGATTTACGGCTTTATTGGACGAAACGGTGCAGGTAAAACAACGACAATTCGAATGCTGCTAGGTCTTATAAAACCTACAAGCGGAAAAATCGAAATATTCGGGGAGGATTTTTTCCAAAACCAAAAAGAAATTTTAAGAAGAATTGGTTCTATCGTTGAAGTTCCAGGGTTTTATGAAAACCTTACTGCAAGAGAAAACCTATTAATTAACGCAAAGATAATCGGAGTGCATAAAAAGAATGCCCTTGAAGAAGCACTAGAAATTGTAGGCCTGCAGCATGAAACAAAAAAGCTGGTGGGTAAATATTCTTTGGGAATGAAACAACGGTTAGGAATCGCAAGAGCCCTTCTCCATTATCCAGAACTATTAATACTTGATGAACCGACAAATGGCTTAGATCCAATCGGTATTAAAGAAATGAGAAAACTTATTAAATCTTTAGCACAAGAAAGAAACATAACAATATTAATTTCCAGCCACATTTTAACTGAAGTCGAACAGCTAGTAGATCATATGGGGATTATTCATGAAGGGAAGTTATTGGAAGAAATTTCTCTTGATGCACTTCGAAAAACAAATCGTAAATACTTAGAATTCCAAGTAAATGACGATAATAAAGCTGCAATGCTTTTAGAAAAACAATTTCATATTTTTGATTACGAAGTACATGATGAAGGAAATATTCGCGTTTATTCTCATTTCGGACAACAAGGACAAATTAATAAAATGTTTGTTCAAAACGATATTGAAGTATTAAAAATTATGATGAGCGAAGACAGATTAGAGGATTATTTCACCAAATTGGTTGGAGGTGGGACAATTGGTTAATCTACTATATACAGAGCTATTAAAGTTGAAACGTTCTAATATGTTCTTAATTAGTATGATTGGGGCAGCGGTAGCACCATTTATGATCGTCTTGGCCTTTTATATAGAAATGAAAACAAAACCATCTGTTACACCCGCAAGTTTCGATGCCCTTTTTCTTAATGTAAATATGTATACTATTTTATTTATGGGAGTCCTTCTATACGGAGTCGTTACCGCTTATCTCTTTAATCGTGAATACACAGAAAATACATTAAAAAATTTATTAACCATTCCTGTATCACGTTTTAACTTTATTATGAGCAAATTCGCCCTTCTGTTTATTTGGATTATGATTCTAACTATAGTTGCATGGGGACTAACTTTACTATTAGGGCTATTAGGAGGTTTTCCTGGATTAAGCATCCCTTTATCTTTTCAATTTTTAGTGAAATTTTTACTAGGCGGTGTATTCCTTTTTATCTTATCTTCTCCTATTGTACTGCTAACTCTTGTAATGAAGACTTATGTTCCGCCTATTATATTAACAATTGTTGTAGCAATGGTAAATGTTCTAACTGCAAGTTCGGAACACAAAGATTTATTTCCTTGGACAGCTGCACTAGATATAGTAAATAACGAATTGCAACCGACATATCCTCCAGAATATTCTTATGTTGCCATTGTCGCTACAGCTATTAGCGGGTTTCTCGCAACACTATTCTATTTTAAAAGGGTTGATATTCATTAATCTCATGCCTAATCATGATTCAAGGACGATAAAAGGAATTAACACCGTTCACACTTTATATAAACGAAACCGAAATCTGAAGCCAGATTTCGGTTTTTCGATATATGATGAATGACGGAATTGATTAACAATCGCATAAATGAAGAGCTTTTAACATCTCAGATTCCCTTGTTTCACTAGTGTAATTTTTTGCCTTTGATTTGATTGCTTATTTGTAAAGGTAACGGAGACTTCGCTATCAAAGTAAGTCAAAATCATATCCCAAAACGAAAAGATGAGATGCAATCTTATAATTAACTAACTGTAGAGAAGTAAAATTTTCGTTTAGGGGGTACTTCAAGACCTTAGCTTGATAGGCATGCAGCGAGAACCCATTGCATTGTATTATCTTTTCCGAGTTAACATAACTTCACTTATTAATCGTCTAAGTATATAGAAACTAAAAAAAGCCCCTTCATACTAATAATCTAAAGGGACTTTACTCATACAAATAATCTGTACACCAATTCTTTGATATACAGATTATTTGTACAATAATTATTATAAATAATTGCTAAATGATAAACTTACATAAATGCTTTTAAAAGTTCTTGAACTAATGGAAGTACTCCACCTAAAAATTTCAAAACTGCCATTGCGATTGCCATATTATTTCCCTCCTTTTTTGAGTATTAAGATGTAATAAATCTTTATACTCTTATTATAGCTAGCGCTTCTATTTATATCAATAAATTTAATTATGCAATATTTCATATTTATGTACATGTGATATTTCTATAATAGAACGGGTAAGTTCTACAGCATTTTCTAATGAACTGAACAACTGAAGAACATGAAAGTTTCCCTTAAAAAGGAGGAGAATTATAAAAACTCTCTTCCTTTTTATGTGCTCATAAACTGTATTTATCTGAAGCTCAGGCGCAAATGTGTTGCGTCCTTAAATCATTCATACAGATACCTAATCACGGTGCTTGTAAAAGTATAAGGTTACATAAAATAGAAATACTATCATTATGTATGGTACTTCATTATATAGGAGAGATATTGTATGACGATTAACAAACGAAATGATTCAGAAAAGGAATTTGAACTTTCAATACTAAACTTAAATGAAATGGATAAAGAAGTTACAGCGAGAGGAAAAGCTAATCAAAATTTGCAAGC
Source organism: Bacillus bruguierae (assembly GCF_037104725.1). Taxonomy (NCBI): domain Bacteria; kingdom Bacillati; phylum Bacillota; class Bacilli; order Caryophanales; family Bacillaceae; genus Bacillus; species Bacillus bruguierae. The sequence continues at coordinate 9,829 of NZ_JBAWSX010000030.1, forward strand.
TGAAGATACGGTTACACTTTTTTGGGGAGATGAATGGAATATAGAAGAAGCTGAAAAGAAACAGGTGGATTGTAATCGATCAAATGACGTTTAAGAATATGCATTCATTTCATACCTAATCATGTCTCAACATCATGGAACACCTGTCAATAAATCATACAAGAACGTTATGAATAAAGAAATAGATGACTTCCTCGATAGAACAAAGCATCTCATTACTATTGAGATGCTTATCCAAAATAAAACATAATGTAACTTTCCTCAAAATCGCAGTATTAGCCTCAACTTAATTGCTTTATTTCGTAACCTTAAATATATATGTGTCAACTGTACCTAAGCACCCTTTCGCTTGAACCACATATGCCCCTGGTTGTGTGAAATGAATTTGTTTTCTATTTAACTTAATATGTTGAGAATTACCATGAACTACATTCACAACTTCACCACTTAATGTATAAGGCTGATTCACTTTCAGCGTACTTTGTAGTACATGACCTTCCACTTGTACACTCGCCTTCTCTACTCTTGTTTGTTCTACTTCAGCAGCACTCACGTTTGTTGTAGTAAAAGCTCCTAATCCAATTGCAGTTCCAAGTATAATCCCTGTTAATTTCATATTTTTGACCCCCTTATTTATTTGTGTAAGAGACCCTTACATCCCAGATTCTACCGTCTGTATATAGACAACGTATATATATATTATTAGACAAGATATTACATTTTTTTAAATAAATGTATTTTTATACTAGAACAATTATTACTTGTAATAAAACCCCAATATGAATAAAGTAATAAATACAGATTACTTGCAATTGTATATTATAATTATAAATTTTTTGAAATTTATAACTTTTGTAGAGAAACACAATTTTTGGTTATGGCGCAAATATATGATGAAAAATATGTATAATCTGATTGCCAAATTTCGTTTACTTTACTTACTTCCCTACGATGAAAGCTTCCTTATACTTATAACTACCAGGAACTTTATAATTAGTTTTAATGGGAACAAATGAAACTATTATCTTGTCTATATATTAGATTAGTTATAAAAAATGAGGGGAAATTTTTATGTTTATTCAAATGAGCTTGAGGTGTCGAGATGAAACATAAGGTTATTGAAAATTGCAACCATGATGAATTTGATTACGTTATAAAAGAACATTGGCAAGATGTATGGAATTATTCATTTATTATTACGAAAGACACGCATTTATCTGATGATATAACGCAAGATGTATTTATAAAGGCATTTGAAAATTGGCATTCATTTCGAAATGAATCATCTGTTAAAACGTGGTTATTAAAAATTACAAGGAACACAGCGCTAAATTATTTGAAGTCTTCCTATTTCAAGAGAATTTCTTTAGTAAGTTTTTTTAGGGACGATAAGAAGTATCTATCAGCAGAGCAAGAATTTTTCAACAAAGAGGAAATGGATGGAATTTGGAACGTAATACTAAATTTACCTAAAAAATATCGTGAAATATTGATATTAGATGCAAAATATGAATTATCCTATGGTGAAATAGCAGAAACGCTAGGAGTGTCGATTGGAACTGTAAAGTCTAGACTACACCGAGCTCGTACACGAGTTTCAAAAATATTAGGAGAGGATAAACGGTATGAATAATAATAATAAGCCGAATTGGTATAAAGAATTAAAAAATGGACCAATGAGACAGCGTCAAGACGAAGAGGAATTCATTTATAAGATAAAACAATCTATATACCAAAATAGAGAGAGAAATCGGCCTAAGTATAGCCAAACATTTCGTAAAAAGTTAGCCACTGTTGCATTTGTTCTTGTTTGTACAGTTTTGCTGTTTCAATCCCAACAATTTTTCTTCGGAAAAAACGAACCTCCTGTACAAAGTAGCACTCAAATTGAAGTGAAGATGAAAGATGAATCGAATCAAGATCAATCACTAAAACAATTTATGAATCAATTAAATACAATCACGAGTTTCAAAAATAAGAATGATTTATATGAAGCCCTGGAGGAAGAATTTGTTTTTAAAGGGGAAAAGTATAACAAAAATGAGTGGGAATTTGATGAAAATATGTTTCACGAGTTACAAGTAGCCCTTACAATGGGAGGAGAATTTGTGAATGATACGAAAACATTATATAAAATACCTAGTGGGATGGTAGAAGGGAATCAAACAAAGCAGGAACGTTATTTATATGCAACGGTAATTGGTGAAGAGACAAAAGTTTTTGATAAACCAAAACCTGATTCGCGAGTTTTAAATCAGGTGTCTAATGAAATGGTAAAAGCTTGGATTTCGGATAAAGCGAACAATGATGGATATATAAGAATAACTACGATGAATGGTTACACCGGTTATGTGAAGAAAGATCATATTTCAATTGATATTGAGTATTCTTTTATTTTCGAAAAACATAATGATGGTACGTGGGAAATAAAGAGTATAAATTCTTTATGGTAAAAGAGAAAGGTTCGATAAAGTGAACCTTTCTCTTTATTTTTTATTCTCTTTTTGAAGGGTATCCCAATCGTGTAAAACCTTAGATGCAACAAGAGCAGCATGATTTTTTCCAGAACCTCCGCCAGGAATAATGACAGAAATAGCGACTTGCGGATTTTTAGCAGGAGCATATGCGATAAAAAGAGCATGATTTATAATTTTTTCCTGCTCGTTTGGTGAACCTGTTATTCCTGTTTTACCTGCAACATCAAAGGCCAAGTTTTTAATCTCTTGTATATTTTGACTCATTCCATCTTGCAAGACATTCCAGAAATTCAAAGGATAACGATTTGAACTTTCTAAAATTGGTTTAAACTTTTTTGTTTCTTTACCATCATTATCAATAATAGCATTTGCGATTTGAGGTTTATATTTATCGCCTTTACTTGCAAGGGTTGCTGCATATTGAGCGAGTTGAATAGGAGTATGCACCTCGTTTCCTCCCCAAGAAGCATTTAACAAAGCAGAAATTCCACTTTCAAACTTACTAGATACATGCAATTGATATTGCCCGTCTTCTTCAAAGGGTAAATCAACCCCAGTTTGAGAGCGAAGGCCGAATTGTTTTAAATAGTTTGTCCAAATGTTTGCTACTTTTTCTAAATTTCCGTTATTTTGGTTAAATAACGGAATTGCCACTTTTGCTGTCATAAATGTATTGGATGAATTAATAATAGCCTGACTTGGTGTAATTTCACCAATTGGAGTCCCAGCAGCATTGGCAACATTATTCTGATCATTATATTGAAAACTACCCATATCCAAATAAGTATCAGCAGGTTGAAACAGCTTTTCATTTAACCCAATTAAAATAGTAAGAGGCTTTATTGTTGATGCCATATTTACATAGGATTCACCGTACTTTAATTTTTGGATCGTTTTATTTTGTGAGAGTACTTTTATGTTTTCTTTTTCAGGCAATGGGAAATGTGCACTTAGTACATTTGGATCAAAAGCTGTAGAGTTAGCCATAGTTAATATTTTTCCTGTTCTTACATCTACCACTACAGCATAACCACTCTTAGCATCGGGTATTTTTTTGACTTGATCCCTTAAAGCTTCTTCTGTTTTCTGCTGAAGTTTAAAATCTAGTGCTAGCTGAATATCCTTTCCTTTTTGAGGATTTTGTATGTTCCATAAAAATTTTTTATTTTTAATTTTAAATATGAAAGTTTTTCCTGGTATTCCTTTTAGATCATTTTCATATTGAAGCTCAATTCCATTTTTACCAGCAGGAACATAATTAGAATAAGAGTTGCTTTTTTCAGATTCTACATATCCAATTACTTGTGAAGCGATTTCATGCTGTGGATAAACACGTATCCATTCATTTTTCATAATTACATTTTGAGGCTTGTTTTTGTTTATAAAGGTCAATTCATTATCATTTATGCCTGCGTACAATAGTATTTCATTTTTATTGTACTGCTTACAAGACTTTTGTAATTGTAGCTTTATCTCATCTGTAGAGATGTCATGATGAAATATAGATGAAAATTGATTTAAAAAACTTGTTAATTTCATTGTGTCTTGATGAGTTGGACATTCATTATCATAAACGTAATACAAAGATTTCACTTCTTTATTTGTAGCTAGTATTACTCCGTTTTGATCAATAATTTTACCTCTTTCAGGTGAAGAGGTTGTAATAGAAAACGAAATAAAATTCGTTGTAAATAAAATCGTAAAAATAATGCTTAGAATAAAAAAGATTGCCAAGATGGCCCATACTTTTGTTTTTATATGTAACATAAAACCCTCCTCTATGTAGATTCTATTTTATCTTAAAATTAATTATTTTTTTTATAAATTATGGAACAAAATTATTACTTAGATTGTCTATTAAATGTAATTTTAAAAACTGGTACTCAAATTGGATACATTGTACCTAATTTGACATCCATTTTATGTATTACAAAAGATGAAGGGACTGATTTTTTTGAAAAGTACAAGAATGCTAAAAATAGGGATGTGTGCTGGCATACTAAGTTTAAGTCTTACAAGTATAACACTCTTTACAGGTGAACCATTGCAGGTGGAAGCAAAAGAAAAAACAGAGCAAACAAAACATACAAATCATGCGACTCATCGAGAGTTCGTTCAACTCGAGAAAAAGTTTGATGCTCGGATTGGTGTCTATGCTATTGATACCGGTACAAATCGAACAGTTGCTTATCGACCTAATGAACGGTTTGCTTATGCATCAACCTTCAAAGCTCTGGCTGCAGGAGCAGTTCTACAGCAAAACTCAATCGACAAACTAGATGAAGTTATCACCTATACAAAAGACGACTTAGTTACGTATTCACCAATTACAGAGAAACACGTGGATACCGGTATGACTCTTGGGGAAATTGCAGAGGCTGCTATTTGCTACAGTGATAATACAGCGGGGAACCTTTTATTCAAAAAATTAAACGGTCCTAATGGGTTTGAAAAAGCGCTCAGACAAATTGGTGATAGGGTTACCATGGCTGATCGCTTTGAGCCAGATTTGAACGAAGCTACTCCTGGGGACATCCGTGATACAAGTACACCAAAAGCACTTGCTACTAATCTTAAGGCTTTTACAGTTGGCAATGTACTCCCAACTGATAAGCGTAAAATCCTCACGGATTGGATGCGTGGAAACACTACTGGAGACCAACTGATCCGTGCTGGCGTACCAAAAGGATGGGAAGTCGGTGATAAGTCCGGGGCTGGAAGCTACGGAACGCGAAATGACATTGCCATCGTTTGGCCACCAAATCGAGAGCCAATTATCATTGCAATTCTATCCAGTCGTGATACAAAGGATGCTACCTATAATAACGAGCTTATCGCCCAAGCTGCGAAGATTACAATTAACGCTCTCAAGTGAGTGTGGTAATTGTACTTCAATTTTCTTATTACCTTTATGACATACCATTAGAGGGTAAAACTAAAAAACGATTCTTTTTATATTAAAAGAATCGTTTTTTGCATTCTTATCATTACATTTATAATAATAAGAATCATTATGTTAGACGGAGATCATCCTCTTTTTTTGATATGGTGAGGCCTATAAGAAAAAACTCATGAATATTAGCAATCATTATCTTCCTAAGGCGTTTAAGTAAAATAGGATTAAAACCATTTGTTTATTTAATTTGTACTGTGCTAAATCAAAGACAATATTTCGTTTCAGCAGTACCATTAAACACAAAAAAACCTAAGTCAAAACGACTTAGGTTTTTGCCTGGCAACGTCCTACTCTCACAGGGACAAAGTCCCAACTACCATCGGCGCTAGAGAGCTTAACTTCCGTGTTCGGTATGGGAACGGGTGTGACCTCTCTGCCATCATTACCAGACTTATGAAGGTATATTCCTTCAAAACTAGATAACATTTGCTTCATATTATATGGTTAAGTCCTCGATCTATTAGTATTCGTCAGCTCCACGTGTCACCACGCTTCCACCTCGAACCTATCAACCTGATCATCTTTCAGGGATCTTACTAGCTTAACGCTATGGGAAATCTCATCTTGA
>NZ_JBAWSX010000031.1:0-15377 GCF_037104725.1 Bacillus bruguierae
TCAAGATGAGATTTCCCATAGCGTTAAGCTAGTAAGATCCCTGAAAGATGATCAGGTTGATAGGTTCGAGGTGGAAGCGTGGTGACACGTGGAGCTGACGAATACTAATAGATCGAGGACTTAACCATATAATATGAAGCAAGTGTTATCTAGTTTTGAAGGAATATACCTTCATAAGTCTGGTAATGATGGCAGAGAGGTCACACCCGTTCCCATACCGAACACGGAAGTTAAGCTCTCTAGCGCCGATGGTAGTTGGGACTTTGTCCCTGTGAGAGTAGGACGTTGCCAGGCAAACGAAAGACGAGTCAGTGGACTCGTCTTTTTTATTTCCTAAGAAATCGTATTATGTTGGCCCATTAGATATAAATAAATATAGTACGGTATTTTTTCGGCTGTGACAGCTAGAAATTGAAAAATAAACGGATAATCTTCAGAAGCATAACTGCCAAGTAAATCGTACCACCAGTCTGTTTCATAGCGGGAAATCATACTTAAATTATAAAGCAAGAGATAGTGTATAAGTAATTCCGGAAGAACAGGGGTCGTTTCGCCATTAGCAGGTAAATAATAAGTATCTGTATAATGATTGTATGTAAAGGGAGCACTGTATAATGGGTCCCATTGTTTTATGGAAGCTGAGAAATACAAATGCGAGTCACTTTCTTTAAAGTTTGTATATCGAACGTTAAGATTCCCTCCGATTCCTTCCATATACCGTATAAAACGTTCTTCAGTCATATGAAAAGTGTCTAAAATGTGAGTCGGGAAAGTAAAGATATTTTCCGTCACTTCTTTTAATTTATATAGGTTATTTTTTCTTTTGCTGTACAGGAATAAATCCGCTAATTCAGCGATACGCTGCATTAGCTCTTGCATTGTATATTTTTCCCCTTCCAAATGTTTCATGTGAAACATTTGTTCTGAAACTTGAGTGAATAGTCCGTGTTTTTGAATTTTCACTTCATCATCCATAAATTGATAACTCTGTTTCTTTCTCTTTCTTGTTGTAACCCCATGTGCTAATACAGAAGTTGATTCAGGATAATTAGGATCAACTGTAAGCAAACAAGCTTTTAGAAGTTGGCTCATTCCATAAAATAGTAATACGGGCTTAATGGAGAATGGAGCAGTATCACATAATTGGTAATAATTTTTTCCATGCTCTAAGTAATAAATAAAAGGATAACAATTCTCAAAGCTTTTTTTCTCAGTATTTGTATTACCTAATTTTTTATAGCAACGGGTAAGATAATGTTGCGTGTGAGTAGAAGAAAGAAAAAAGCTTAATTTTTCCCAAATGTTCGATGAATGCTGCATTATATACTCTCCTTTTGTTTTTAGAAAATTCTAACATATACAGTCTTTCTTGACAGTATTTTAACCAATTGTTAAGCTACTAATAATAATTTCAGGTATCATGGGGGGAATCATTTATGTGGGAATCTAAATTTGTTAAAGAAGGTTTAACGTTTGATGATGTATTACTTGTACCAGCTAAATCGGATGTATTACCAAGAGAAGTAAGTATAAAAACAGTTTTATCCGAAACTTTACAATTAAATATTCCTTTAATTAGTGCGGGGATGGACACGGTAACAGAAGCTGAGATGGCTATTGCAATGGCTCGTCAAGGTGGAATTGGAATTATTCATAAAAATATGTCTATCGAGCAACAGGCTGAGCAAGTTGATAAAGTAAAACGTTCTGAAAGTGGCGTTATTACAGATCCTTTCTTTTTAACTCCAGATCATCAAGTATACGATGCAGAACATTTGATGGGGAAATATCGCATTTCAGGTGTTCCAATTGTAAATGATACAGAAGAAAGAAAACTTGTAGGGATTATTACAAACCGTGATATGCGTTTTATCCAAAATTATTCAATTAAGATTTCAGATGTAATGACGAAAGAGAACTTAATTACAGCTCCAGTTCATACTACACTAGAAGATGCTGAAAAAATCTTGCAAAAACATAAAATTGAAAAACTTCCTCTTGTTGATGATAACGGTGTATTACAAGGCTTGATTACAATTAAAGATATTGAAAAAGTAATCGAGTTTCCAAACTCTGCGAAAGATAAACAAGGTCGTTTATTAGTAGGAGGAGCTGTTGGAGTAACAGCTGATGCAATGCAACGTATCGATGCATTAGTAAAAGCAAATGTTGATGTAATTGTTCTTGACACAGCTCACGGACATCACAAAAATGTAGCTGACAAAGTAAAAGAAGTTCGCGCTAAATATCCTACATTAAATATTATTGCTGGTAACGTTGCAACAGCGGAGGCAACTCGCGAATTAATTGAAGCAGGTGCAAACATTATTAAAGTTGGTATTGGACCAGGCTCTATTTGTACAACACGCGTTGTAGCTGGTGTTGGTGTTCCTCAATTAACAGCAGTGTATGACTGTGCAACAGAAGCCCGTAAGTACGGTGTTCCAGTAATTGCTGATGGTGGAATTAAATATTCTGGTGATATTGTAAAAGCATTAGCAGCAGGTGCGCACGTTGTTATGCTTGGAAGTATGTTTGCTGGTGTAGCAGAAAGCCCTGGAGATACAGAAATTTACCAAGGTCGTCAATTTAAAGTATATCGTGGTATGGGTTCTGTTGGAGCAATGGAAAAAGGAAGTAAAGATCGTTACTTCCAAGAAGGTAATAAAAAACTTGTTCCAGAAGGAATTGAAGGCCGCGTTCCATTTAAAGGTCATTTAGCAGATACGGTACACCAATTAGTTGGTGGATTACGTGCAGGTATGGGATATTGCGGTGCAGCTGATTTAACATTCCTGCGTGAAAATGCACAGTTTATCCGTATGTCAGGTGCTGGATTACGTGAAAGTCATCCGCATGATGTTCAAATTACAAAAGAAGCACCAAACTATTCATTATAATGTCTGATATAAAAATAGACAGAGATTTAGTATCTCTGTCTATTTTTTTTTGATTGTGTTAGAATAACGTTTATGTGAGTACAAATGTATTGGGGGTAACAACAGTGAAAGGTATGTTTCGTAGGCAAATGATTGCGATTGTAACAGTACTTACACTATTTTGCAGCATGTTCTTTACATACAGCAGCGCGTTTGCAGAAACAAATTCTGCATTGAATGTTGAAGCAGATGCGGCAATTTTAGTGGAAGCGAAATCTGGAAAAATTTTATATCAAAAAAACCCAGATGAACTATTAGCAATTGCAAGTATGACAAAAATGATGAGTGAGTATTTAGTCCATGATGCAGTCGAAAAAGGGAAAATTAAGTGGAATCAACAAACAAAAGTTTCTGAATATGCTCATATTATTTCGCAAGACCGCTCTTTATCAAATGTCCCATTAGAAAATGGTGGTACTTATACTGTAAAAGAGTTATACGAGGCGATGGCAATTTATTCTGCAAATGGTGCAACAATTGCTTTAGCTGAGTTAATTGCTGGCTCAGAGGCTAATTTTGTTAAGATGATGAATGATAAAGCGAAAGAGCTTGGATTAAAGAATTATAAATTTGTAAACTGTACAGGGTTAACGAATAAAGATTTAAAAGGGAAGCAGCCTGAAGGCACATCTCCGGATGAAGAGAATAAAATGTCTGCTAGAGATTGTGCAATCTTAGCGCAGCATTTAATTAAAGATTATCCAGACATGTTAAAGACATCTAAAATCCCGAAAAAGGTATTTCAAGAAGGCGGAAAGTATCCAGTGAATATGGATAACTGGAATTGGATGTTAAAAGGTTTAGTTATGCAATATGAGGGTGTGGATGGTCTGAAGACAGGTTCTACTCCGGAAGCTGGAGATTGTTTTACAGGTACAGCAGAACGCAATGGTATGCGTTTAATTTCTGTTGTTATTAAAACGAATTCCCATACAGCGCGTTTTGCGGAAACGAAGAAACTATTTGATTATGGCTTTACAAATTTCCAAACGAAAACGGTATATCCAAAAGCTTCTCAAGTAAAAGGTCATGAAACAGTTCATGTAAATAAAGCAAAAGATACAGAGGTACCAGTACAGACGAAGGAAGAGATTGTACTTCCAGTGCCAAAAGGAAGTCAAGATATTTATAAAACAGATTTCAAAGCAGTAAATAAAGAGAATGAAGCGCCAATTAAAAAAGGCACAACACTTGGTTATATGACTGTATCAGCAAAAGATAACAATGATGTGGGATTCTTGACTGGTAAATCTATGCAAGTAGATCTTGTATCAAAACAAGAAGTAGAAAAGGCGAATTGGTTCGTTCTTTCTATGCGAAGCATTGGTTCTTTCTTTAGTGGTATATGGAATGGTACAGTGGATACTGTAAAAGGTTGGTTTTAAAAGTTCCCGATAAGGGAGCTTTTTTATTTACTATTTTTCGCACCTATTTTATCCAAAAAAATAGTAGACAAATCTCTAATAGATAATGGTAGAATGTAAGAGTATTCTTAATTTTCACCGTTAGTGGGGAAAAGTAATTCACCTAGGGAGGTTTTTGTACATGATAAATGTAACAGGAACAGAGCGTGTAAAACGTGGAATGGCAGAAATGCAAAAAGGCGGCGTCATTATGGACGTAGTTAACGCTGAGCAAGCAAAAATTGCAGAAGCGGCAGGTGCGGTTGCTGTTATGGCATTAGAACGTGTTCCAGCTGATATTCGTGCAGCGGGCGGCGTTTCGCGTATGGCAGATCCAACAATTGTAGAAGAAGTAATGGGTGCTGTATCAATTCCAGTTATGGCAAAATGCCGTATTGGTCATCTTGTGGAAGCGCGTGTACTTGAATCGTTAGGAGTAGACTATATTGACGAGAGTGAAGTATTAACTCCAGCTGATGAAGTGTACCATTTAAATAAACGTGATTACACTGTCCCATTTGTATGTGGATGCCGTGATATCGGTGAAGCAGCACGCCGTATTGCTGAGGGTGCATCAATGCTTCGTACGAAAGGTGAGCCTGGAACAGGGAATATCGTAGAGGCTGTACGTCATATGCGTCAAGTAAATGCAGAAATTCGTCAAGTTGCGAGTCTACGTGAAGATGAATTAATGACATATGCAAAAAATACTGGTGCTCCTTATGAAGTATTACTTGAAATTAAGCGCCTTGGCCGTTTACCAGTTGTGAACTTTGCAGCGGGTGGTGTTGCAACGCCAGCAGATGCTGCATTAATGATGCAACTAGGTGCAGATGGTGTATTTGTAGGTTCTGGTATTTTTAAATCAGAAAACCCAGAGAAATTTGCACGTGCGATTGTTGAAGCAACAACGCATTATGAAGATTATGAATTAATCGCTCGCCTTTCTAAAGGACTAGGTAATGCAATGAAAGGTGTTGAAATTTCAACATTATTACCAGAACAACGCATGCAAGAGCGTGGTTGGTAATTAAAGGAGTTTTTGAAATGGTTACAATCGGTGTATTAGGACTTCAAGGAGCGGTTCGTGAACATGTACGTGCAATAGAAGCAACTGGTGCACAAGCGGTGATTGTGAAGCGTACAGAGCAATTAGAGGAAGTAGATGGACTTATTTTACCAGGCGGTGAAAGTACAACGATGCGCCGTCTTATTGATAAATATGGTTTCATGGAACCTCTTCGTGAATTTGCTAAAGCAGGAAAACCGATGTTTGGTACATGTGCAGGTATGATCTTACTTGCAAAGAACCTTGTTGGATATGAGGAATCACATATTGGTGTAATGGATATTACAGTTGAACGCAATGCGTTTGGACGTCAAAGAGATAGTTTTGAGGCTGCTCTTTCGATGAAGGGAGTAGGCGAAGACTTTATTGGCGTGTTTATTCGTGCGCCATATGTTGTAGATGTAGAAGATCATATCGAAGTATTATGCACATATGAAGATCGTATGGTCGCGGTTCGTCAAAATCATTTATTAGCAGCTTCTTTCCATCCAGAATTAACAGATGATTACCGTGTTACAGCTTATTTTGTAGAGATGGTAAAGGAAGCAAAAATGAAAAAAGCTGTATAAGTGACTTGAAACTTGTGTAAGATTATAGTAAATTGATGGTAACTATTTTATATGATAAATGTGTTGATAGGAAGTAGTAGCAAGAGGCGTTTCTTATAGAGAGTCGGTGGCTGGTGGAAACCGATAGAGGCGACTTGTGAATCCATCCTGGAGTGAAATGTGGAACAGTCTGTTGGCTAGTAAACATTTCCGGTGAAGAGCCGTTATCTCTACTTGAGAGGAAAGCAAGTATGCTTTCAATTAGGGTGGCAACGCGGGTTAACTCCCGTCCCTTTGTATAGGGACGGGAGTTTTTTATTTTTGTAAAAATAAAGGAGGAAATATTATGCTTGATATTAAATTTTTGCGTGCAAACTTTGAAGAAGTGAAAGCGAAACTGCAACATAGAGGCGAAGACTTAACAGACTTTGGTCGCTTTGAAGAATTAGACATAAAGAGAAGAGAATTACTTGTACAAACGGAAGAGCTAAAAAGTAAACGTAATGAAGTATCTCAACAAATTTCTGTATTAAAACGCGAAAAGAAGGATGCAGAGGCGCTTATTTTAGAAATGCGTGAAGTAAGCGATAAAGTTAAAGAGCTTGATAATGAGCTTCGTACAGTTGAAGAAGATCTTGAGAAATTAATGTTATCTATTCCAAATATTCCACATGAATCTACACCAAATGGTGAAACGGAAGATGATAATGTGCAAGTTCGTACATGGGGAGATGTTCCAGAATTTACGTTCGAACCAAAGCCGCATTGGGATCTTGCAACGGATTTAGGTATGTTAGACTTTGAACGCGCTGGGAAAGTAACAGGTAGCCGTTTTGTATTTTATAAAGGGGCAGGTGCGAAGTTAGAACGTGCTTTATTTAACTTCATGCTTGATCTTCATACAGAGGAACATGGCTATGAAGAGATTTTACCTCCGTATATCGTAAATCGTACAAGTATGATTGGAACAGGGCAACTTCCAAAGTTTGAAGAAGATGCGTTTCGTATTGAAAGTGAAGATTATTTCTTAATTCCTACAGCTGAAGTACCTGTAACAAACTTGCATCGTGATGAAATTTTAAATGGCGAACAATTGCCAATTCGTTATGCGGCGTTTAGTGCATGCTTCCGTTCTGAAGCAGGATCTGCTGGTCGTGATACACGTGGTTTAATTCGTCAGCATCAATTTAATAAAGTAGAGCTTGTGAAATTTGTAAAACCTGAAGATTCTTATGAAGAACTAGAAAAATTAACAAATGATGCAGAGCGCGTATTACAATTATTGGGTCTTCCATACCGTGTAATGAGTATGTGCACAGGAGATTTAGGATTTACAGCAGCGAAGAAATATGATATTGAAGTATGGATTCCTAGCTATGGCACATATCGTGAAATTTCTTCTTGTAGTAATTTTGAAGCATTCCAAGCACGCCGTGCAAATATTCGTTTCCGCCGTGACACAAAAGCGAAACCAGAGCATGTTCATACATTAAATGGATCTGGACTTGCAATTGGTCGTACGGTAGCTGCTATTTTAGAGAACTACCAACAAGAAGATGGTTCTATTATCATTCCAGAAATTCTTCGTCCTTATATGGGAGGAAAAACTGTAATTAAATAAATCCATTCTTATTAATATACACTTATTGTTATTTTATAATAATAAATTTGAGCTATTTAATAGAGTAGGATACATTTTATGAGAAAAGGAAAGAGAAAAAATCTCTTTCCTTTTTATATTATCTATTATAGTAGGGTTGACGAACCATTTTTCTTTTGATATTATATTCCATGTCATATCAACACGGAGGAATACCCAAGTCTGGCTGAAGGGATCGGTCTTGAAAACCGACAGGCGGTGCGAGCCGCGCGGGGGTTCGAATCCCTCTTCCTCCGCCATATATAATTGACAACAGCGCATATAAGTGGAGATTGGAGAACTCGTTACCAACACGTAACGAGTTTTTATTTTAACCAATCAGGAAGTAGCATATAGGAGAATGAACCTCTTATAGGAACACTCATATTCCGAGGATTATCTTCATAGATATGAAAGGAGCTACCATGGCCATGGATATTATTATACAAACGTTTCCGCTTGACGGAAAAACACTATATTATGTACAATGCCCCGTTTGCAAGAAAAATAAAATTTTAAACAGTGCTGCAAACGTATCTCGTATTGTAAGTGATGAAACATTTCGTAAACTTTGTGGTTGCATCTGTGATGTGAAACAAGGAGTGAAGAAAGTAGAGACGTCAAAACAAGTCGAGAAAAAGGCAGATTCAAAACGTAAAGTAATTACAGCTGTTATTAACGGGACAGAAATGACGGTAAAAGAAATTGCTGAAGCGTATAATATTAGTGTAAGCACTGTACGTCAGCGTATTAATGCAGGAAAATCAGAGAGCGAAATTATTGCTCCGACGAAAAAGAAAAATTAAGTTCATAGGAAAACCCGTGCAATTGCACGGGTTTTTTTATTTTACAAGTTTACGTGTTTGTTGTAAAAAGCGACCAATTTTCTTAATAATTGGTTCAATTGAATTTTCGTTTTGTAAAATATCATATTCGTTGATATTAAGACGCAATACAGGACAAGCATTAAAGTCATTAATCCAATTTTCGTAGCGTTCATGCATTTCTTTCCAATATTCAATTGGTGTTTGTTGTTCCATCGGTCTTCCGCGTTCTTTAATGCGATCTACGATATCTTCAAATGATCCCTCTAAGTAAATAAGTAAATCAGGATGTGGGAAGTAAGGTGTCATAACCATTGCATCAAATAAGCTTTTATACGTTTCATAATCTGTAGCAGTCATCGTCGCTTTTTCATAATGCATTTTGGCAAAAATTCCTGTATCTTCATAAATAGAACGATCTTGAATAAATCCTCCGCCATATTCGAAGATTCTTTTTTGTTCCTTAAAGCGTTCTGCTAAGAAATAAACTTGTAAGTGAAAGCTCCAGCGCGTAAAGTCTCCGTAAAATTTATCTAAATATGGATTAGAGTCTACTTTTTCAAATGATGTACGGTAACCAAGTGCATTTGCTAAGGCGTTTGTCATTGTAGATTTTCCAACACCAACTGTTCCCGCAATCGTAATAACAGCATCATTTGGAATATCATATTTCTGTCTCAAATTCATTACTGGTTAATCTCCTTTGTCAGTTTGTTTTGTAATGCTGATAAGATTACATGTAAGTCCGATTCATTTTTTATAAAATCCATGTTATCTCCATTGAATTTTAATACAGGAATGTCTGGATAGTCTTTTTTGAACGTTTCCATTGCCACTTCGTAATCTTTAATAAGTTGCAATAAATAGTTAGGATCTATATTTTTTTCGAATTCACGTCCACGCATGGCGATTCGTTTTTGTAGTGTTTCTAAACTTGCTGTTATATACACGATGACATTTGGAACCGGCATATCTTGTGTTAAGATACGATAAATTTGCATGTATTTTTCGTATTGTGTACCTTGTAATGTTCGAGATGCAAAAATTAAGTTTTTGAATATATGATAATCTGCTACAACAGGTATATGTTGTTTTAAATATTTTGTATCAATGTCTTCTAATTGTTTATATCGGTTGCATAAGAAGAACATTTCTAATTGAAAAGCCCATTCTTCGATGTTTTCATAAAATTTTCCCAAAAAAGGATTTTCATCAACTATTTCTTTCAATAAATAGAGTTGCATGTGAGTCGATATCGCTTTCGCGAGTGAAGTTTTTCCGACACCGATTGGTCCTTCAACTGTAATAAATGGTACTCCAGTCACTCTGTTGCCTCCTCTCAAAACATGGTTTGATGCGAATAAAAAGCACAAAACAGAACTATTGTAGCATAAGAGGAGTGAGAAAGGGTTAGTTTGTCGTAAAAAGTTAAAAAATTGATTTATCCCGCTATTCGTGAACAGTAAGACTCTCACCTCAAGATTGATAGAGAAGCGAAGAGGATAGGTAAGTGGGGAGAAACTTCCACTGATGGAAGTTTCACTTTATGTTATTACATTTGTAAATGAAATGATGGAGAAGTATTTGCTTTTAAAGTGGTTTCCATAATACGCAGGGCATGTTTGTTATCTTGATCGCAATTAGAGGCAATACAATCTTCAGGTACATATAATTGATAATTTCTCATATGGGCATCATTCGCGGTAAAAAGGATACATATATTTCCGGCCACTCCTGTTAAGATAAGATTTTCAATTTTTAAATGACCCAATAATGAATTTAAGGGTGTTTCATAAAAAGCAGAATAATGTGGTTTAATAAAAATATAATCATCGTTTGCAGGTGCAATCTTTTTTATAATGTCTTGACTGTGTTCATTTGTGCAATAGGTAATGAGTTCATTAATGTCAGCTCTCCATAAATGATAATGATCATTTACGTAAATAATTGGACAGCCGGAGTTTTTCATTTTTTGTTTGAGTTGTAAAATCGATTCTGTAATATTTTTGCATTTTCGTGCTAAGATAGGTCCGTGTGAAAATTGGAAGTCATTGATCATATCAATAATAAGAAGTGCTGTATTTTTCATATGTAATCTCCTTTCCTTTCTCTTTAGATTGGATTGAATATAGAAAAGTTATTTGCGATGAAAGGAATTTGTTATGGAACAAGATATTTATTTTATGAAACTTGCGATAGAAGAGGCAAAAAAGGCCGAAGAAATACAAGAAGTACCAATTGGTGCGGTTGTTGTTGTGGATGGTGAAGTGATAAGTCGTGCGCATAACTTACGTGAAACAGAGCAGCGATCAGTTGCTCACGCTGAATTGTTAGCGATTGATGATGCTTGCAAAAGATTAGGGACTTGGCGTTTAGAAAATGCAACGTTATATGTCACATTAGAACCGTGCCCAATGTGTGCTGGTGCCATTGTATTATCACGTGTAAAACGCGTTGTATATGGCGCGGCTGATCCTAAAGGTGGATGTGCTGGTACATTAATGAATTTATTAACAGAGGATCGGTTTAATCATCAATCTGAAGTTGTAGCTGGTGTATTAGAAGAAGAGTGCGGAAGCTTATTAACAAATTTTTTTCGAGAACTACGTAAAAAGAGGAAGAAAGAGAAGGAAGAGTTGGATAAAAATACTCTTTGCTAACACGTTGCAATTTTTTAGGAAACAAGTTATACTGAGATTGCCTTCAAATGAGGCAACTAAATATGGTTTTAACTTTGCCGTGCTAAGCGGGGAGGTAGCGGTGCCCTGTACTCGCAATCCGCTCTAGCGAGGCCGAATCCCTTCTCGAGGTTATGTTACTGTAGGGTCTGCCTTAAGTAAGTGGCGTTGACGTTTGGGTCCTGCGCAACGGGACCCCGTGAACCTTGTCAGGTCCGGAAGGAAGCAGCAATAAGCGGGTCTTCTCGTGTGCCGCAGGAGTGCCTGAACCGAGCTAACTGCTTAAGTAACGCTTATGGTACGTAATCGACAGAAGGTGCACGGCAGTTATATATGCATACAAACTCATCCTATATGAATAGGATGGGTTTTTTGTATGGAAAATAACTTTTGGAATCTAGAATCAGAATAGGTTATAATAAAGTGAAACTTTAATCAATGGGGGCTTTTTATCCTACATTGATTATTGCTTGAACGAATCAGGCTTTTACGAGCGGTGTATCCCCACTTAACTTTTTTATTTGAGTTGGCGAGATTGCTGTTTACGAATAGCGAGATAAACAAGAGAATAACCTTTGGGGGAGGCCGTATTTTCGTGTCATACCAGGCGTTATACCGAACATGGAGACCGCAGAAATTTGGAGATGTAGTCGGTCAAAAGCACGTGACGAAAACGTTGCAAAATGCCCTTCTTCAAGAGAAAGCGTCACATGCTTATGTATTCTCTGGCCCAAGAGGAACAGGGAAAACAACAATTGCAAAAGTATTTGCAAAAGCAATTAACTGTGAGCAGGCTCCTACAGATGAACCTTGTAATAAATGTCCTGCATGCTTAGGGATTACACAAGGTGCTATTTCAGATGTATTAGAAATTGACGCGGCTTCGAATAACGGTGTAGATGAAATTCGAGATATAAGAGATAAAGTAAAATATGCTCCAAGCGAAGTTCGCTATAAAGTATATATTATTGATGAAGTTCACATGCTTTCCATGGGAGCGTTTAATGCGCTATTAAAAACGTTAGAAGAACCTCCGCAGCATGTTATCTTTATTTTGGCAACGACAGAACCACATAAAATTCCACCAACGATTATTTCTCGTTGTCAGCGTTTTGAATTCCGCAAAATATCAGTACAGGATATTGTAGAACGATTAACAACTGTTATGAACAACGAAGGAACGAAAGTGGACGAGGAAGCACTTCAAATTGTAGCGCGTGCCGCAGAAGGTGGTATGCGTGATGCGCTAAGTTTAATTGATCAAGCAATTTCTTATAGTGATGAAGCGGTAACGGTAGAGGATGTATTAGCGGTTACGGGTTCCGTATCACAGCGGTATTTAGCGAACCTTGTAGAAAGTATATATGAAAATGATGTATCGAAAGCGCTTCGTATTGTTGATGATATTATGAATCAAGGGAAAGATCCACTTCGCTTCATGGAAGACCTCATTTACTACTACCGAGATATGCTTTTGTATCAAACTTCACCGCAGCTAGAGGATATGTTGGAGAGAGTTATTGTTGATGATTCATTTCAAAAGTTAAGTCAGGATATGCAGCCTGAAATGATTTATGAAATTATTCATATGCTTAGTAAAAGCCAACAAGAAATGAAATGGACAAATCATCCGCGTATTTTTTTAGAAGTGGTTATGGTGCAATTGTGTCAGCAGTTTGCGATGAAAGTAAATGGAGCGGATCGCTTGCAAGCTGTGTTACAAAGAATGCAACAGTTAGAACAGGAATTAGAAAAAATGAAACAGCATGGTGTACCGGTTTCAATGCAACAGGAAGTGAGAGAAACAAAGGCTACACCGAAGCCGAGTCGTTCTGGTAGTATGAAAATACCAATCGGTCGTGTTCATGAAGTGCTAAAGCAAGCAACTCGTAAAGATTTGGAGCAGTTGAAAAGTGCATGGGGTGAACTGTTAGAGCGATTGAAAAGTTATAATAAAGTCGCTTATGCTGTTTTGCTAGAAAACAGTGAGCCGGTAGCGGCGTCTACTACTTCTTATGTTCTTGCTTTTAAGTATGAGATTCATTGTAAAATGGCGAGTGAAAATCGTGAAGCAACAGATACGGTAGAACAAATTCTCTTTGAACTGTTTGGAAAGAAATTGCAAATGATTGCAATTCCAAAAAGTGAATGGGGAAAAATTCGTGAGGGGTTCTTGCAAAATGAAGGTGATCCTTCAGAGGAAGTAGAGAAGCCGAAAGATCCCCTTGTAGAAGAAGCTGTAAAAATAGTTGGTGAGCAATTAATTGAAATAAAGGAATAAAGTACGCCTTAAATGGAATTTTCTTTCTAAAATGTAAACATCCATTAGGCGAAAATTAGGAGGAATTATTATGATGCGTGGAATGGGAAATATGAATAACATGATGAAACAAATGCAAAAAATGCAAAAACAAATGGCAAAAGCACAAGAGGAACTTGGTGAAAAAACAGTTGAGGGAACAGCTGGCGGCGGTATGGTAACGGTTATCGTAAATGGCCATAAACAAGTTCTAGAAGTGAAAATTAAAGAAGAAGTTGTAGATCCAGAAGATATTGAAATGTTACAAGACCTTGTATTAGCTGCAACAAATGATGCATTAAAGAAAGCGGAAGACCTATCGAATTCTACAATGGGACAATTTACAAAAGGATTGAATTTACCAGGCGGTATGTTCTAGGAGGTTGGTCATAGATGCACTATCCAGAACCAATCTCGAAGTTAATTGATAGCTTTATGAAATTGCCAGGTATCGGACCGAAAACAGCGGTTCGTTTGGCTTTTTTCGTATTGGATATGAAAGAAGATGACGTATTAGATTTTGCGAAGTCACTTGTTAATGCAAAGCGAAACTTAACGTACTGTTCTATTTGTGGTCATATAACAGATCGAGATCCTTGTTATATTTGTGATGATTCTCATCGTGATCAATCAGTTGTTTGTGTTGTACAAGAGCCAAAAGATGTGATTGCAATGGAGAAGATGAAAGAATATCAGGGAGTATATCATGTATTAAATGGTGCCATTTCTCCGATGGAGGGAGTTGGTCCAGAAGATATTAATATTCCTCAATTATTAAAACGACTACATGATGAAACTGTGCAAGAAGTTATTCTGGCAACAAACCCGAATATTGAAGGAGAAGCAACAGCGATGTATATTTCTCGTCTGTTAAAGCCAACGGGGATTAAAGTAACTCGTATTGCACATGGGCTACCGGTTGGTGGTGACTTAGAATACGCGGATGAAGTAACGCTATCGAAAGCGTTAGAGGGCCGAAGAGAACTATAAGTAGGAGAAATAGAGATGTTTTTTCAAAAAAAAAAGAAGTTGCGCAAAGAATATGATGAAAAATTAATTGTATTGTTAGAACAAGTGAAGACGGAGTGGATACGTCAAAAAAGAATTGTAGAACAAAGTATTGAGCCTTCAGAAGATGTATTGTGTTATTTGAAGCTGGCCGAGGCGAAATACTTCTATCTATTGAAGGAAGCGAAAAGGCGTCCTGTGAAAATGGAACAGTTATAAAAGGAAAGTCGAACGGGAAATGCTTTTTCAGTTCGACTTTTTATTTTCAAGAAAAAAATTTAACGGTCTTTTTTTTTCTTTTTCCCATACAAATATAGTGTACAAGTTGTAAGGGAGAGGAGCGCATGGAACGTAGTTTGATTATCGGTGGTATATTAACGTTAATATTTCTTTTACTAATTGTCGGTGCTCCTATAAAGCCATTTCGTTTTGTAGGAAGATTACTCGTCAAAATTGTAATAGGAGCTTTGTTGTTGTTTGCCGTGAATATAGTAGGGACACAATTTAATTTTCATCTTCCTATTAATGTCGGTACTACATTTGTTTCGGGTTTTTTGGGTTTGCCAGGTATCGGTGCGCTTATAGTTATTAAGTTATACATTTTACCAAGCTAGAAAAAACTTTTGTTTTTTAGCTTGGTTGTTTTTTTTAGAAAAAGTATTGACGTGCAAATTATTAATGTGGTAAATTAATAAACGTCGTCAACGACAAAAGAAAAAAGAAGTTGACGGTAAGAGGTAAACGTGATACATTATAAAAGTCGCTGAAATGCGATGTTGAACTTTGAAAACTAAACGAAACAAACAACGTGAAACGTCAATTTTTATTTATGATGCTAGACAAACTTTATTGGAGAGTTTGATCCTGGCTCAGGATGAACGCTGGCGGCGTGCCTAATACATGCAAGTCGAGCGAACCGATTAAGAGCTTGCTCTTAAGAAGTTAGCGGCGGACGGGTGAGTAACACGTA
>NZ_JBAWSX010000032.1:0-14351 GCF_037104725.1 Bacillus bruguierae
TACGTGTTACTCACCCGTCCGCCGCTAACTTCTTAAGAGCAAGCTCTTAATCGGTTCGCTCGACTTGCATGTATTAGGCACGCCGCCAGCGTTCATCCTGAGCCAGGATCAAACTCTCCAATAAAGTTTGTCTAGCATCATAAATAAAAATTGACGTTTCACGTTGTTTGTTTCGTTCAGTTTTCAAAGAACTTGTTTGCCGCCTGGTTGCGACTTCCTTATGTTAACATCTTTGTTTTTCGATGTCAACTAAGTTTTTTATTTCGTTTTCGCTTTCTGCTCTGTTGCAGCAGCGACTCGTATAATACTACACCCTTTTATATTAAACGTCAATATATTTTTCTAACAAAATATAAAAAGGTTCATTTCCCATCAATAAGCCTTTTGTTTTCCTCCACCCTTTTAATATAAGCCCCTGCTATGCACAGCCTGACGCTCTCATCACCCCTAAAAAGAAAAGGGCTTTTATAGCGGTTTTGCAACTTATCTATATCCCAAGTTATTTTCTTTATATAACTTATACAACTTTCATCTATATCAAGTTACGAAATATCCGCAAATCAACTGAACCTTCCATATTTTTATTATAACAAAAAGGACTAGGCATCTCCTCCTAGTCCTTTCAAAAAACCCCTTTATTTACGAACATACATGAAATAGAGTACAAACAAAATTGCCATGACATACATAATCGGATGAACTTCTTTTCTTCGTCCTTTTACAACCATTGTAATTGGATAGAAGATAAATCCAATTGCAATACCCGTTGCGATACTGTATGTAAGCGGCATTGCAATAATTGTAAAAAATGCCGGTACTGCCGTTTCGAATTTCTTCCAATCAATTTCCCCTAATGATGAGACCATCAAAACCCCTACAATAATTAAAGCCGGTGCCGTTACAGACGGTGTTACTACACTTAATAACGGTGAAAAGAAAAGTGCTAATAAGAAAAATCCTCCTGTTACAACGGCTGTAAATCCAGAGCGTCCTCCTACTGCTACCCCTGCAGAGGATTCAATATAAGACGTCGTTGTTGATGTACCAAGTATTGCTCCGATTACAGTTGCAATTGCATCAGAGAACAATGCTTTCCTCGCACGTGGTAATTTATTATCTTTCATTAAGCCCGCTTGATTCGCAACCGCTACAAGCGTTCCTGCTGTATCAAAGAAATCGATAAAAAAGAAAGTTAAAATAACAATGAGCATCTTAGCAGTAAAAATATCTCCAAGATGTTGAAGAGCAACTCCGAATGTCGGTGTTAAGCTTGGAACTGCACCAACAATCGACTTTGGTGTATCAATTAGCCCTGTTGCTACACCAACAATTGCTGTAAGCACCATCCCAAAGAATACTGCCCCATTAACGTTTCTTGTCATTAAAATAACGATTACAACTACACCAAAGATAGCAAGTAATGTCGTCCCTTTCGTTAAATCACCTAAACCAACAAGCACAGCATCATTATTTACAATAATCCCCGCATTTTGAAAACCAAGAAATGCGATGAACAACCCAATTCCAGCTGCTACTGCAAACTTTAATTCTGTTGGAATTGCGTTAATGATTTTTTCACGAAGGCCGGAAGCTGTAAGAAAAATAAACATAATACCTGATACTAGTGTTCCAGCAATCGCCGTTTGCCACGGAATCCCCATTGTTAATACGGCTGTGTAAGCAAAGAAAGCATTAATCCCCATTCCCGGCGCTAGTGCGATTGGATACTTTGCAAAAATCCCCATGATTAATGATCCAATTGCCGCTGCTAAAGCTGTAGCAACAAACACTGCTCCCGGATCCATTCCGGTCCCTGCCGGCAATCCCTTAACATGTCCCAGCGATAGTGTAGCGGGATTAACAAACAATACATATGCCATAGATAAAAATGTTGTTAATCCTGCAATGAACTCTGTTTTGTAATTTGTGCCGAGCTCATCGAACTGAAAATAACGTTTCATCTTATGTTTCCCCCGTTATATAATTGCTCGTCGCACTCCTTACTAGCCCCTCTTTTATCTTTAAAAATAAAAAAGGCTTCCAATGCATTATACATGGAAGCGTCCGTAAACAAAGGCAAGTATCCCTTACCCTTATATCAAAACGCCTCGTAGTCAAGCCATTTACGGTAGCAAGGTAGAAACTTTCGGGCCATATTCCCGATATTATACGACGGCTAAAATATTCACTTTTATTATTGATTACATATTCATACTAACTCATATACAGATAAGTGTCAATTCAAAAACGAACGTTTTTTAATCAAATTTATTTTTCGTTCGTATAAAACACAAAAAAGATCCATCTACACATAAAGGCATAGATGGATCGTCTTCTATATCATGAAATTCAATTTATTCCCACTCAATTGTTGCTGGTGGCTTAGAAGTAATATCATACACGATACGGTTAACGTGTTTTACTTCGTTTACGATACGTACAGAGATTTTCTCTAATACATCCCAAGGGATACGTGCCCAGTCAGCTGTCATACCATCGATTGATGTTACTGCACGAATACCTACTGTGTAATCATACGTACGCTCGTCACCCATAACACCTACGCTGCGCATACCAGGAAGTGCAGTGAAATATTGCCAAACTTCACGATCTAAACCAGCTTTTTTGATTTCTTCACGTAAAATTGCATCAGATTCACGAACAATTTCTAATTTCTCTTCTGTAATTTCGCCTAGTACACGGATACCAAGTCCTGGACCTGGGAAAGGTTGACGCCATACGATTTCATCAGGAATTCCTAGTTCTGATCCTAATTCACGTACTTCGTCTTTAAATAACGTATTTAAAGGCTCGATTAACTTAAACTGCATATCTTCTGGAAGTCCACCAACGTTATGGTGAGATTTAATTGTTTGCGCAGTCGCTGTACCACTTTCAATAATATCTGTGTACAGTGTACCTTGTGCTAAGAAGTCCATTCCTTCTAATTTAGAAGCTTCGTCATCGAATACATAAATAAATTCATTACCGATGATTTTACGTTTTTGTTCCGGATCTTCAACACCTGCTAATTTGCTCATGAAGCGTTCTTGTGCATCCACCTTAATAACGTTCATGTGGAAGCCTTCGCTAAATGTTTTCATAACCCCTTCAGCTTCTCCTTTACGAAGTAAGCCATGGTCAACGAAAATACACGTTAATTGGTCCCCGATTGCTTTATGAATTAATACAGCTACAACAGAAGAGTCTACACCGCCGCTAAGCGCACATAATACTTTCTTGTCGCCAACTGTTTCACGAATCTTTTCTAATTCTACTTCAATAAAGTTCTCCATATTCCAGCCTTCAGTACAACCACAAACACCGAATACAAAGTTCTTAATTAAATCATTACCGTGCTCAGAGTGACGCACTTCTGGGTGGAATTGTACGCCGTATAAGTTTTGTGCTTCGTTGCTCATACCAGCAATTGGACAAGAGTCACTTGTTGAATCTACTACGAAACCTTCTGGTAAGCCTGTTACTAAGTCACCATGGCTCATCCAAACAACTTGCTCTTCTGGAAGATTTGTATATAATTTCGATTGGTTCTCTACTTTTACTACCGCTTTTCCATACTCACGATGGTCTGCACGTTCTACTTTTCCACCAAAGTGCTTTGTCATTAATTGCATGCCGTAGCAAATACCGAAGATCGGTAAGCCTAAATCAAAGATTTTCTCATCGCAGTGGAATGCACTTTCGCCATATACACTGTTTGGTCCACCAGAGAAGATAATCCCTTTTGGATTCATCGCTTTAATTTCTTCTGCTGTAATTGTATGTGGATGAAGTTCACTATACACGCCAAATTCACGAATGCGACGCGCAATTAACTGGTTATACTGACTTCCAAAATCTAAAACGATAATCGTATCGTGCTGTTTCTTCAAAATAATCACCCCATAGTTCTGTATATAAACATTTTCACCAATTTGGTAAAAACAATTACCAATATAATAAAAAAAGCCAGTCCCCTGCCCTCAGTCTCATAACAAAGAAAAGGCAGGAGTCTAGCTTTATAAAGGAGTTTGTTCCTTATAAATATAGACACACTGCCTTCATAGTCAGGTTGTTTACGGTAACCCGGTAGAGACTCTCAATCCGTATTATTGAGGATATATGAAGGAACGTTTAATATTATCTTTCTAGATTCTAACAATGAAACGTGAATACGGTCAAGAGAGAAAGCGACAAAATTCTACAGAAATTATTTCCCTATATAGTGAAACGTCCTTCTGTTATTCATTCAAAGCCCTTGTGATTATATTGCAATCCGTAACCTGCACTGTGTAATTGGTCTCTTACAAGGTCATAAAATTTCGTGCTGTATTAACAATTACCCTTATTACAAACTTGGCTTTTCCGAAATGATATTTTATTCATCGCCAACGCCATGCAATAGTTGTGTCTTCTATATAAATAGCAGGAATGGCTATC
Source organism: Bacillus bruguierae (assembly GCF_037104725.1). Lineage (NCBI taxonomy): Bacteria > Bacillati > Bacillota > Bacilli > Caryophanales > Bacillaceae > Bacillus > Bacillus bruguierae. The sequence continues at coordinate 4,441 of NZ_JBAWSX010000032.1, forward strand.
CCTAAGTGTTTCTCTTCATTTTCGTCAAAAACAGACCAATTCTCCTCATTCAAAAAATTAGGGTCTATACTGTCAAAATCAAATGTACTTTCTTCATTAACCATTTCACGAAAGTATTCTTCATAAGGTTTGCTATTTTCATTTAAATGTATAGTGCCATACATCCACGGTGCATCAGTAAAAATATCTATAATTTCGCCTAACTCAATGTCTTTGAAATATAATTTCATATATACACCTTCTTATTCATAAATTTCGAAAGAATCCCAGGAACTTTACTAACTTAAAAAATACTACCTACTACCATAACACGCCCGAAATTGTTCTATCTAGCCATGAATACTCGTCCCCCTATATCTTGATAAGCAAACTTTAAAAGTACAAAAAAGACTACCTCCTTTACTTAGGAAGTAGTCTTCTTCTTACTAACTATTTATACATTGAACAGCTTCTCAAAATGAGGGCTTATTACATCATGCCGCCCATACCGCCCATGCCCATGCCGCCCATGTCAGGCATTGCAGGTGCATTTGGTTCTGGTTTGTCAGCAACAACTGCTTCAGTTGTTAAGAACATTGCTGCAACAGATGCTGCGTTTTGAAGAGCAGAACGAGTTACTTTCGTTGGATCTACGATACCAGACTCAAGCATATTTACCCATTCGCCTGTTGCTGCGTTGAAACCAACGCCAACTTTTTCGCCTTTTAAGCGCTCTACAACTACAGAGCCTTCTAAACCAGCGTTCACTGCGATTTGACGAACTGGTTCTTCTAACGCACGAAGCACAATGTTAATACCTGTAGCTTCGTCACCAGTTGCTTCAAGGTTAGCTACTTTGCTGTATACATTCATAAGTGCAGTACCACCACCAGCAACAATACCTTCTTCTACTGCTGCACGAGTTGAGTTAAGTGCATCTTCAATGCGAAGTTTGCGCTCTTTCAATTCAGTTTCAGTAGCCGCACCTACTTTAATTACAGCTACGCCACCTGCTAATTTAGCAAGACGTTCTTGTAATTTTTCACGATCAAATTCAGAAGTTGTTTCTTCTAGCTGTGCACGGATTTGACCAATGCGAGCTTCGATTTGTTCTGTGTTTCCTACACCTTCAACAATTGTTGTATTTTCTTTTGTTACAACAACTTTGCCAGCACGGCCTAAAGATGCGATAGTTGCAGATTTTAAATCACGACCTAGCTCTTCTGTAATTACTTCGCCGCCAGTTAAGATCGCAATATCTTCTAACATCGCTTTACGACGATCACCGAAGCCAGGAGCTTTAACAGCTACTACATTGAACGTACCGCGAAGTTTATTTACTACCAATGTAGCTAACGCTTCGCCTTCTACGTCTTCAGAGATGATAAGAAGTGGTTTACCTTGTTGTACCACTTGCTCTAATACTGGTAAGATTTCTTGAATGCTAGAAACCTTTTTATCTGTAATTAAGATAAATGGGTTATCAAGAACCGCTTCCATTTTATCAGAATCAGTAATCATGTAAGGAGAAGCATATCCACGGTCAAACTGCATACCTTCTACTACATCTAATTCTGTTGTGAACCCTTTAGATTCTTCTAATGTAATAACGCCGTCGTTACCAACACGTTCCATTGCTTCTGCAATTAATTGGCCTACTTCTTCATCATCAGCAGAAATAGCAGCTACTTGTGCGATAGAAGATTTACCTTCGATTGGTTTAGAAATCTCTTTTAATTCTTTAATCGCTGCTGTAACAGCTTTTTCAATACCTTTACGAAGACCCATTGGGTTCGCACCAGCTGTTACGTTCTTTAAACCTTCACGAATCATTGCTTGCGCTAATACAGTTGCAGTTGTCGTTCCATCACCAGCTACATCATTTGTTTTGCTAGCAACTTCTGCAACTAGTTTTGCACCCATATTTTCAAATGCATCTTCTAATTCGATTTCTTTTGCAATTGTTACGCCGTCATTTGTAATAAGCGGAGAACCGAATTTTTTCTCAAGTACAACGTTGCGACCTTTTGGTCCAAGCGTAACTTTTACTGCGTTTGCAAGAGTGTCGACACCGCGAAGCATCGAACGACGTGCTTCTTCACTAAATTTAATATCTTTTGCCATAATATTTGACCCCCTTGAATTTTTAAAGATTTATATAATTAACCGATAATTGCTAAAATGTCGCTTTCACGTAAAATTAAGTATTCTGTACCTTCGTATTTCACTTCAGTACCTGCATATTTTGAGAAGATGATACGATCTCCTGTAGCTACATCTAAAGCAACACGCTCACCATTTTCAAGCACACGACCAGTACCAACTGCCACTACTTTACCTTCTTGTGGTTTTTCTTTTGCAGTGTCTGGTAGTACGATACCACTTGCTGTTTTTTCTTCTGCTTGAACAAGTTCAATTATAACGCGATCACCTAATGGCTTTAGCATGAACAACAACCTCCTCAATTTATTATGTAAATTTTATGTTTATTAGCACTCTAATACCTTGAGTGCTAACACACTTATTATAATAAAGAATCTCATTTTCTTTTGCAAGTGAAAAAATCGTAATTTTTCGGAAAACTATTCCACCCCCTCCCCAACTTGTTTAAAAACTTTTATGATTTACTTAATAATTACATAAGGGAAAACTGCAAAAAATCCATTTTTAGATTCCGTCGTTTTTTCATCTTCTCCTATGTTACAATAAGAAAGATGCCATAATTTGTTTTCTCTATGGATAGGGCATTTTCCTTTTTCTTTACAAAAAATTCAAAAAGGAGTTACGAAATTGAAGAGACAATATTGGTGGGTTATTGTTACATATATTTTGATGCAACTATCAGGGATAATTGGAGGATGGATCCTTCTAAAAAGCGGAGTATACAATAATGGACATCGGACCTTTGAACAAAAAGTTCAACTGGCAACTGCACACTGGGGACTGATTAGCTTCTTTATTGCTCTTATCATTATCCTTATGTTACTACGCAATGATACACAATCAGAAAAATGGGAGCGTGGAAAAACAAATATTCTTGCTACGATAGGATGGATTATTTTAGGAGTTTTTCTTGCTTTATTCGCCCAAGTAATTGCCGGCACAATTGAAACACAAGTTTTTAAAATTAAAGCTGAATCAGAAAATACACAAAACATTATCGAAATTATAAAAGCTGCTCCATTATTTATGATTGTTTCATCTATATTCGCTCCCATTCTTGAGGAAATTGTATTTAGAAAAATTCTATTTGGAACACTATATAAACGATATAACTTCTTTATCGCAGCGATCGTGAGCTCGCTTATATTTGCTCTCATTCATTTTGACCCTACACATTTATTAGTGTATATTTCCATGGGGCTTGTTTTTTCATTTTTATACGTACAAACAAAACGAATTATTGTCCCAATTATGGCTCATGTTATGATGAATACAAACGTTATGTTAATTACATTTGTACTTCGTCCATATCTAGAAAAAGCTGAAAAATTGCAAGGATTCATCGGAGGATTTTAAACATGCGAAATTCACCATTTGTTATGGCAACTTTGTATTTTCTTCTAGGGTGTATTTTTACATACTTAGCAATTACAAGTGTTCAAGATACAATTTGGAACTTTTACACACTATTGCTTGCCGTAATGGCAACGATTGATTTTAATTTTGCACTTCGCCTTCTTTTTTCTAAACCGAAAAAAGATAGTAAGAAGAAATAATAAAAACGCAGGAAATTCCTGCGTTTTTATTGTGGATAATTTTTCAAAAAGTACACGAGCGTTTGTAATTCTACTGCTAAATCAATATGATGAATTCGAATATGTTCTAATATGTTTAATCTAGCAGGTGTAAAGTTTAAAACACCTTGTATGCTCGTATGCGATAAGCGATCTGCTACAGATTGTGCAACAGAAGCAGGCACTGTTAATATTGCCACTTTTATATCATCTGATAATCTCTCTTCTAATTCATCCAGATGATATACTGGAATCCCTCCGATTTCTTTCCCAACTTTCTCTTCATCAACGTCAAATGCCATCTCAATTTTTGTATTATTATTTTTTGTAAAATTGTAATGTAAGAAAGCCGTACCTAAGTTACCTACCCCAATTAATGCTACGCGTGTTACATCATCTTGATCAAGTGTTTCGCGGAAAAACGACAATAAATAATTCACATTATAACCATATCCCTTTTTCCCTAATGCCCCAAAGTATGAAAAATCTCGTCGAATCGTCGCTGAATCTACTTTCACCGCTTCACTTAATTCTGCAGATGATACGCGTTGCTTACCAGATAACGATAAGTTTTGGATAAATCGATAGTATAGAGGCAATCTTTTGGCAGTCGCCTGCGGAATTTTAGGCTGCTCCATGCAACCCCCTCCTCTCTTCCTATCTGTTCAAGTGATTGAAACATATACAGAAGTTTAGCATTGAAACTTTTCCTTGTATAATAGAGAGAGAATTTCTCTATTTATGTTCAACTATACACTATTTTTAGTATGATTGAGAAATATAATCATGGCAAAGTTAAGAAATTATTTGAGGTGAAAACATTGATTTTACTACAAGTGAATAACCTTTCCAAGCTGTATGCGGCTGAAGTCATTCTTTCAAACATTAAGTTAGAAGTACAGACGCGTGATCGCATTGCACTTGTCGGGCGTAACGGCGCTGGAAAGTCTACATTATTAAAGATTATTGCAGGAGAATTATCCCATGACGGCGGAGAAATTATAAAACCGAAAGATGTATCTATCGGTTACTTAGCACAGCATACTGGTCTTGAAACATCGTTAACGATTTGGGATGAAATGCTAACAGTATTCCTCCACTTACAGCGCATGGAGAAAGAACTCCGCAGGTTAGAACAAGAAATGGGAAAAGAAGAAAATTTCACAAATGAAACTATTTACGAAAAACTATTAGCAGAGTATGATCGCCTACAATTAGATTATAAAAATGAAGGCGGCTATCAATACGAAGCTGATATTCGCTCTGTTTTAGGTGGACTTGGTTTTCCTTCAGAAACACACGAAGCGACAATCTCCACATTAAGCGGCGGACAAAAAACTCGTTTAGCTCTTGGTAAGTTATTATTAACAAAACCAGATTTACTTATTTTAGATGAGCCAACCAACCATTTAGATATCGATACATTAACGTGGCTGGAGCAATATTTACAAGGTTATCCTGGTGCTATTTTAATCGTTTCACACGATCGATACTTTCTAGATAGACTTGTAACGCAAGTATATGAAATTTCTAATAAACAAAGTCGAAAGTACACAGGAAACTACAGTAAATACTTAGAACTTAAAGCGGCGCTATATGAACAAGAAATAAAACGTTACGAGAAACAGCAAGAAGAAGTAACAAAATTACAAGACTTTATCCAAAAAAATATTACTCGTGCTTCCACAACAAAACGGGCGCAAAGCCGCCGAAAACAATTAGATCGTATGGAACTTATGGAAAAACCAATCGGTGATACAAAATCTGCTTCTTTCCACTTTGATATCGATAAACAAAGCGGTAATGATGTATTACAAGTAAAAGATGTTACCATTGGTTATAATAACGAGCCAATTATTCAAAACATTCATTTCCAATTAACAAGAGGCGATAGTGTTGCACTTGTTGGCCCAAACGGAATTGGAAAATCTACTTTATTAAAATCTCTTGTGGATAAACTTCGTCCTTTAAACGGTAATATTTCGTTTGGTTCCAACGTTTCTATCGGATATTATGACCAAGAACAAGCAAACTTAACATCATCAAAACGTGTATTAGACGAGCTTTGGGATGATTACCCGATGCAACCAGAAAAAGAAATTCGCACAGTACTTGGAAACTTTTTATTTTCTGGTGACGATGTTCTAAAGCCTGTTTCTTCTTTAAGCGGTGGACAAAAAGCACGTTTAGCTCTTGCAAAACTTATGATGAAAAAATCAAACGTACTTATTTTAGATGAGCCGACCAACCATCTGGATTTAAGTAGCAAAGAAATTTTAGAAAATGCGCTCATTGATTTTCCAGGAACTATTTTATTTGTTTCCCATGACCGCTATTTCATTAACCGCATTGCCACAAAAGTGATTGAGTTGTCCCAGGGCGGAGCAGCGGAATACCTAGGTGATTATGATTATTATGTAGAAAAGAAAAATGAAATGCTAGAACGGGCAGAACTCGAAGAACAAGAAACAAATAAACCTGTACAAAAACAAGTGGCACAAGAAAAATTAAATTATATTGAAGAAAAAGAACGTAAAAAGCAAGAACGCCAACGTATGCGTAGAGTTGAAGAACTAGAAGAAAATATCGCGACAATTGAAGAACAAATCATGGCATTAGAAGAACAACTTTGTCTTCCAGAAGTATATGCTGATTACGAAAAAGCCAGTGATATTACAACAGAAAAACAAACACTTCAAGAACAATTAGAAACATGTATGGAAGAATGGGAAGAATTACAACTGTGAAAAGGTTAGTGGTTACACTGACCTTTTTATTTATCCCGCTATTCGTGGCGGTAAGACCCTCAATGATGGAAATTTCACTTTATCCACAGTATTATTCACATATTGATCTTTATATTTTCAAGATAAATATAAGTTTTCCACATTATCCACAAGAATAATAATATTTACCCACAATTTATACTCACAAAAAAACCTATATTATCAACAGATAATATAGGTTTTATCCACAGGTTGTGGTTAATTCTGTGTATAAAATTACATCTTTTATCAAAAAGAATTTCTCTATCCACAACTAATAGTTTATGTTTACGTCCTCTTACATGCAAAAACGTGAAACTTACCATTATTATGATTCAATATCTAAACCAGGGTTTGCATTTAACGCTAACGTCGCTCTCTTTCCTTGCTCATATGCAATCGTACCGGCTGCAGCAATCATAGCAGCATTATCTGTACATAAAGATAACGGTGGAATGATAAGTTCAACATCTTCTTTCTTTTCAAACTCTTCCTCTAAACGAGCCCGTAATCCTTTATTTGCCGCTACTCCGCCAGCAAGAAGCACTTGCTTTACACCATACTCTTCTGTTGCTCTTATTGTTTTTGTTACTAAGACATCAATTACACTTGCCTGGAAACTTGCAGCTAAATCTTCAGGGGTAAGTTCTTCTCCGCGCTGCTTTGCGTTATGCACAGTGTTAATAACCGCGGATTTTAAACCACTAAAACTAAAATCATAAGAATCTGGTTCAAGCCATGCACGAGGTAAATCGATTGTCGGCTCTCCTTCATGAGCAAGACGATCAATGTGCGGCCCACCTGGATACGGCAATGATAATGTACGTGCCACCTTATCGTATGCTTCTCCTGCAGCATCGTCTCTTGTTTCACCAATTACTTCAAATGAACCATGCTCTTTCATATAAACAAGCTCTGTATGTCCACCAGATACAACGAGAGACAATAATGGAAACTGCAGTTCTTGTACTAAGCGATTCGCATAAATGTGTCCCGCAATATGGTGCACCCCAACTAGAGGGATATTATGTGCAAAAGCTACTGCTTTTGCTGCATTCACACCGATTAACAACGCCCCAACAAGACCTGGTCCTTCCGTAACCGCAATTGCATCAATATCCTCAAACGTAATTTGCGCTTCTTTTAATGCTTCTTCTAACACAACCGTCATTTGTTCTACGTGGTGACGAGATGCAATTTCTGGAACAACCCCGCCAAAACGTTTATGGCTTTCAATTTGTGAAGCTACAATGTTCGCCAAAATTTCTCGTCCATTTTTTACAACTGCTACAGCTGTTTCATCACAGCTAGTTTCAATACCCAATATAATTGTATCTTTTTTCATCATAAGTTCACCCACATTACAAGACCATCTTCATAATTGTCTGTATAGTATCTTTTACGGATTCCGCCATTTTGAAAACCAAATTTTCGATATAACTTTTTCGCAACTTCATTTGAAACACGGACTTCAAGCGTCATCGTATTTCCCCCAAGAGCTCTTGCTTTGTTCATTACTTCTTGTAATAACGCTTCTCCAAGCCTTTGACCGCGGTATTGTGGTAATACCGCAATGTTCGTAATATGTGATTCATCAAGAATAATCCAAAGCCCGCAATAACCTAGAATTCCTTCCTCTGTTTCCATTACAACGTAGTGTGCATACTCATTCATTTTTAATTCTCGTTCAAATGCTTCGGCAGTCCAAGGAATCGCAAATGAAGCTTCTTCAATCGCAACAATTTGTGAAATATCCTCTTCCTTCATATTTCTGAATGTAATATTCATTCATAAGACCCCTATTTCTTTTGACTTTCTAACCATTTTGCCTCTGCTTCTGCCAAACGAAGGTAACTCGGAACGAATGTATGCACAGGTTGTTCTTCTTTCTGTAAACCTAAGAAAGCTAATTCACTTGGACGTGGATTATGTTTCGTCATTGGAGCAAATACAGCTTGATCTCCTAAATGTTCTACAATTGTATCTTTATGCTGTTCTACATCATTCCCGATAAATAAAACAGATTCTCCCATCCTTTTTAACATTTGTAACCAATCGGCAATGAGAATAATACGATCCTCTTCCACAGATTGCAACTCTTGTTCTCTATATGTATACAATCCTGTATAAATTTGCTGACGACGACCATCAAATAACGGACAAATGTATCCTTGGAAATTCATTCCGTTTGCTGCCAGCACTTCTAAACTTGATACACCAACAATTGGAATTTGTAATGACCAAGCTAATGTTTTCGCTACTGTTACACCAATACGAACACCTGTATAAGAGCCCGGACCAGCTGCGACAACGATTTTATTTAATTCTTTTGGCTCCACATTACATTCTTGTAAAAGTTTCTCTACTGCTGGCATCAGACGCACAGAATGGTTTTTAGTTAAATTTGTAATGACTTCTCCCACAACAGTATTTCCATCAATAAGAGAAACTCCCATTACATAGTTAGAAGTATCAATTGCTAGTACTTTCATTTTGTAATAGCTCCTCACATAATCTAATATAACGTTCTCCGCTCGGCTCTAATACAATTTTTCTTGTACTATCCCCCGTGTGGAATAAACTAATTTTTAAAAGTGAAGGTGGTAAAAAAGCCTCTATTAAATGTGCCCATTCCACCACTGTTACACCTTCACCATAAAAATATTCATCAAACCCTAAATCTTCTTCGCTCTCCGCTAGGCGGTATACATCCATATGATACAGCGGTAATCGTCCTTTATATTCTTTAATAATATTAAATGTCGGGCTATTTACAACACGTTTCACACCAAGACCTTTTGCAAGACCTTTTGTAAATGTTGTCTTACCTGCACCTAAGTCTCCTTCTAAAATGAAAACATCCTGCGCCTCAACTAATTGTCCAAGCTTTTCTGATAAATTCTGCGTTTCTTCTGAAGACATTGTCGTTATTTCATATTTATTCAAAGGTTTCACCTACCTTACTGTTAGTATTCTCTGCTTTTTATTATACAGATTTTTTATTTTTGTTTCAGTTTCAAATATATAAAAAAGACCTTAGGAGTTGTCCTAAGGATAAGATTGACTGTCTTATAAGTTTAATTAGAGTAAATAAAAAAACACGAAACATATTGTTTCGTTCTTTATTTTATATAAATGGCGGTCCCGACCGGGGTCGAACCGGCGATCTCCTGCGTGACAGGCAGGCATGTTAACCACTACACCACGGGACCATTTGGTTGCGGGGACAGGATTTGAACCTGCGACCTTCGGGTTATGAGCCCGACGAGCTACCAGACTGCTCCACCCCGCGATGATAATAAAGCCTGGCAACGTCCTACTCTCACAGGGACAAAGTCCCAACTACCATCGGCGCTAGAGAGCTTAACTTCCGTGTTCGGTATGGGAACGGGTGTGACCTCTCTGCCATCATTACCAGACTTATGAAGGT
>NZ_JBAWSX010000033.1:0-8301 GCF_037104725.1 Bacillus bruguierae
CTTCATAAGTCTGGTAATGATGGCAGAGAGGTCACACCCGTTCCCATACCGAACACGGAAGTTAAGCTCTCTAGCGCCGATGGTAGTTGGGACTTTGTCCCTGTGAGAGTAGGACGTTGCCAGGCAATCTGAGACGAGTCAGTATGACTCGTCTTTTTTGTATATGCCATAAAAAGAAAATAAGTAGCAGAAGTTTTCGTATAGTACATAATATTGGAGCTCTTTTAGCAATTTTTGCTTTTTATTTTTTATTTTCTCAGAGTATTAAAAATTTCTTTTGAAAATAATTAATTCACTAACGTAACTTTAATTGAATAAGCCTCATACAAAAGTAAAGCCCAGAGTTATATAGGAACTTTGAGCTTTTTTGCGTGTTATTTACTATGCAAATTAACATGTGAATTAGCTCGTTATTTTAGATTTTCTTCACAATAACTGAACTGCTTCCTATGTATTAAGAATCCTTTTCTTTTTAGCTTCAGTTGTCATTTCATCCACAAAAAAAGATCGCCTCTTTGACGATCTTTTTAAACTACATCTCCTGTTACTAACATGGAACGTTTTTGAAGGCTATCGGAACGAAGACTATATGCGACTACTTTTTTCTTATACTGTTTGATTACATCAACGTGGTCGTTGTAACTGTATATAGAAAAACTAACATCCTTTTTGCCCCTCTTAGTATTAATGATCAATGGTGTTCCACTGCTCTGTGGAGGGAAATAGTATTTCTCTAAAAATAGCGCTTGGTTAAATTGGTTAATAACTTGAATCTTGTCTTCGCCTTCTAAAGGTTTTCCATCGATGGTTACGGTAACAGTCGCATCATCGAGATTTGGGTGTAATTGAAATTTGCTGGTAAACGATTCTACAACAGCAGTTGGAAGAGAAGTTAGTATTAATTTAATAGTAAACACAATAACCAACGAAACTATAAACCAGGTTGTCATATTTTATCATCTCCATTACATTTTAAAATAATATTATGACAGTACTTATATTGGTAATCAGCTGATAGACATGTGAAAATAGACCATAATGGTCCATTGTTTAGTAACTGTTGATAATTTCCATTTTATCATAGGGTAGTTAGTTGATTTGTGTACATTATGTGAAACTTTATGAATTTATCTCATTTTTTAAGGTCAACGTTATCATTATGAAGCAAAACAGCGTCAAGCAAATGATGATGAAATTTCGCAATTAATTATTGAAGCCTTTTGTAAAATAACGTTAGTATTAGGGCTAGAAATACGTATACTTCAGAAGAGAGTGAACCAATCTAACTCTTATAGAGTATAAAAGTCAGATTGGTTATTGATAATGTCTTTAACTATGCCTATAAAAAAGACAAGGGGTATTTATTGTTGAATACACTATTTATTATTTAATTTGTCTAATATATGAACCTTTGATAATTTGGCTGCTGGTATTAGAGAAGCTACAATACCTAAAATAGGACTAATAGATAGGCAAATCAATACGATTTTTAAAGGGAATATGAATGTTGTAGTTTTTAGTAATACTAGCAATTGATAAACTAAGATAATCCCACAAAATACCCCTATTATTCCTCCGGAAATTGAAACAATAGAACCTTCAAGTAAAGAGAGACGAATAATTTGATTACGCTTAGAGCCTATAGCTCTCATAGTTGCAAATTCTCTAGCACGTTCCCTTAAACTACTTGCCATTCCATTCATTAGAGCGATAAAAGCCAAGAAAATTATCATACAAACTGTATAGAGTAGTATCACGATTCTTTGATAATATTGCTGAAGAAATTTATTTATCTCTTCTTCTTGGCTATATAAAATTACCTTTGAAGAAGGTTGATTTTGAATGAGGGATTTTATTTGTGCACTTACTGTATTTTTGTTATGAGTGATATTAAAATAAATTTTATCTATTGTATTTACACCTGCAACATTTTTCATTAATGTAGGGGAGGTATATATACGCAAGTCAGATTGATCATTTGTCAAAGGGTTTTGATTGATGATGCCGACAACTTTTAATGAGATAATGTTTTTTTCGGAATTTCCATTTTCAAAATTAATTTTTTCATCTTTCGTTGCTAATTGGTCTTCAGGAATTAAACGAATTGTATCATGAAGTTTGTATCCCAATATTTCAGAAGTAAAAGAAGTTAATATAACTCCTCCTTCATTTAAACTTTCCTCGTTTATAGTACCTTGTTTAATCTTAATAGGTAGTGTTTTTTGAAGGGATGAAAAATCCAAGCCTTGTACACCCACTAAAAATTGTTTTTGACCATTTATATTATATGTTACAGTATTTTCAGAATTAATATTTTGATTTAAATTTAAAGTGAAAAAAAGTTTAGATTTATACACTGGTATCGCATTAATATTTTTAATGCTTTTTATGTTTTGATATAAATCTTCAGATAATCCGGGTTCTTCATAGGATGAATTAGAATGCAGTGTGTAGTTAAGTGGATATCGATGTTTTATATCAGTTTGAGTTGTATCTTTAACCACTTCGAGAAAATGTAATCCGACAATACAAATTACTATACCTAATATTAAAACACGTACAACCTGAATATTTCTTTTGATTTGTTTGAGTACATTTCTACTAGCTAATAAACCATCGCCTTTAAAAAATCTTTTTAATAATATAGTTATTAGATTCGTAATTATTTTAAACATTGTAGGTAATCCTAGATGTATAGACAGTAAAAATAAAACAATGCCTATTATATATATATTGGATTGCTGCCAATAGTAGTAATTTAAAAGGTAGATGGTGCATGATACTAGAAACATTAAAATACTAGCAGCTACTGTCAAAGGATTTTGCTTATAGTTAAGGTCAGTTGAACTATGATAAGCTTCTATAGGTGTAAGATTGCTAGCAGATAGTGCCGGGAAAATACTTGAAATCATTGTTAATATTATTGTTGAAAGAATTCCTATTAGAATAGAGTTCCATGGAATAGAAATAAATCCAAGTTGTAAATTCATTAGGTTTTCAATCAGTTTATATGAAAGTATAGATAAGAATATTCCTGTTATTAAACCGGTTAATGCTGAAATTATGGCTATAATAAAAGATTCATTCATTACCAAGAGGAAAATCTTTCTTCTTTTAATCCCTAATAATCTCAAAGTAGCTAGTTCTTTTTTTCTTTCTTGAATAGACATTTGTAATGCCCCAATGATAAGTAACATACTACCAAGTAAAATAGCAATGCTTAACCATTGAATAATTGGTTTTAATCCGCCTATATTTTCTCTCTCTTTATCTGCTTTAATTTGACTGTCTATAGATAAGTTTTTGTATTTGCTTTTTAAAAATTGTATAAATTGTTCTTTATCTCCTAAATCATTTAATTTAATTATTAATGTGGTTGTATGTCCATTTTGGTTGGTCATATCTGCTAACCATTTATAATTAAATAATACAACTGAATTAAGGTATTGATTTTGCTCCATAATCCCCGATACTGTTACCTCTTTTATACTATTTGGTGGAAAAGGAAGTTCAAGTTTAGAACCTATTTTTAAATTTTTAGAATGCGCCGTATTATAAGGGATGACTATTTCATTTGGACCAGGTAATTTTCCAGAAGATAGTTTTGCAAATATATGTTGTTTTGCTAACTCGTCATCTTTTATGCCCACATACATGGGTTGTGCGGCCATTTCTTTGTATGGATGTTGTTCGCCGATGTACGGATAAAGAAGTGGAGTACTGTTTTTAACTTCTTTAGAATTATTAATAGTGTTTATATCTTCCTGTGAAAGAAATTGGGTAGAATCTTTATAGCCAATTATTAAGTCGTAGTCCCCATATTTTTCTTTTATAGTTTTTTCGTTTGACCTTTCAACAGTGTATATTAAGATGTTAGAAAAAATTAATAATGCTATTCCTATAGTTACACCAACTATAGAAAAAATAGTTCTGTTTTTTTGGGACTTTAAGAATTTTATCGATAGTAGAAAGGATCCTTTCATATAGAGCTCTCCTCTATTTTATTTATTATTAAGCTAGTGTTTTCTTTGGGAGATAAATTTAAATTTTTTAGAATCAGTTCATCTTGGATTTTGCCATCTTTTAGAAAAATCACTCGATGAGAATAAGATGCCACCATAGCATCATGAGTGACAACAACTAAAGAATGCTGTAAGCTCTCACAAAATTCTCGCAATAAATTCAAAATTTCCTTACTTGTTTTTGAATCTAAGCTTCCTGTTGGTTCATCTGCTAATATAATTTTAGGTTGTGTGACTAGAGCCCTTGCAATGGCAACTCGCTGCTGTTGACCACCGGACATTTTAGAAGGATATGATGATTTTAAATTTCCTATACCAACTAGATCTAATAATTCTGATGCTTTTTGTCTGATTTTCTCGATGTTATGGCCAGCTAATTCAGAAGGGAGCGTCACATTCTCCATAGCAGTTAAAACTGGTATTAAGTTGAAAAGTTGAAATATGAATCCTATTTGATTACTTCTAATCTCGGTTAATTCATTATCATGTAGGTTATTTATCTTAATATTATTTATAAGTACTTCTCCTGAAGATGGTCGATCTAAGCCGGATAAGATATTTAATAAAGTAGATTTTCCCGAACCGCTAGTCCCCATTATTGCTAAAAATTCACCTGTTTTGACCTCTAATGAAACGTTTTTTAATGCGTAAAATGTATTAGCTTCTTCTCCATATATTTTAGAGACATTCTGTGCTTTTAATATGCTAGTCATTAAAGTACCTCCTATATTTTGTGAGTTATAGAAAGAAAATTTTTTCTATAACATATAAGTAATGCTCTATATTTAATATAAAAAAAACGTATAGAATTCTTATCAAAAAAGTATCAAAAAAATGTCAAAAGATAGTGCGATGGAATTTTTATTATATTTATATCAAAATTGCATATAATTAATAATTTCTTCTTTTTAACTGAAAGACTCGTTCGACAGCGCTTTTTTGATTGTGAAGTTTTTTCCACACCTCTGACTCACTACATGAGACACTATATTTCCGAAGATTTGTCTCTATTTTGATCTTGTGGATTGTTTAGCGAAGAGAATCTGTCGCTAACGGAAACGTTTTACATTCATTTGGTTGTATGTATTTCAGTGTTTGATATTTCTCATCAAAACCAAGGAGTTCTCATACATTGCGTTTATTATAAGTAATCATGGTTTTTGTTTTCGTGCAGTGAATTTGTGTATAAATGACTTCGTAATCATAACCCGCACCTAATACGTCATACTGGATGGTTAACGGAAAAAGTCGCTATACCTTTTAGATAAGGAATAGCGACTTTTTCGTCATTCAAATTAGTTGAAGACATAGGGGCTGAGGATTATGAAATTGATTCAATCATAAAAAAATGTTGCTATTATAAGGTATAATATACAATAACTTGAAATTTGTACTATCCAGGAGGAAGAAGATGGTTAACAATATTCTTATTGTAGATGATGAAGAAGAAATTATGGAAATGTTACAGGACTTTCTGGAAGTAGAAGGTTATAGAGTATTTAAAGCAACAAATGGAGAAGATGCTAAAAGGATATTTGATAAAATACATATTAATATGATTTTATTAGATATTATGATGAACAATGAATCTGGTTTTTCGATATGTAAAAAATTTCGTGCAGAAAGTAATGTACCAATTATTTTTTTAAGTGCATTACAGAATGATGTAGATAAAATCAGAGGTTTAAACATTGGGGCAGATGATTATATTGTTAAAAGTGCAACACCGGGGGAAATTATAGCAAGAATAAAAGCGATTGAACGTAGGTTAAATCAAAGCTTTGAAAAGCAAAATAATAAAATAGAAAATGAGATTTGTTATAAGAATATTAGGCTGAATATAGATAGAAGAGAGATTTATATAAATAATGAAATGATTTTATTAACAGTGAAAGAATTTGAAATATTGAAATTGTTTTTAGTGAATCCTAATCAAGTAATGACATATGAACAAATTCTAGAAAAAGTGTGGGGGTATGAACAAGGGGATAATCATGCGGTAAGAGTATATATTGCTAAATTAAGAGAGAAACTTGAGAAATCAACAAATCAAATAAAGATCTATACTGTTTGGGGAATTGGTTATAAATTCGGTGAGACTAATGAATAAAATACAACTCAACATCAAACATTGGTTATATATATTTATATTTGTATTCTTAGTAATTCCTTTCAGCATTACTCAATTAGTTTTAAATTATACCAAAGAACATTATTATTTTGAATTAGAAAGTTTAGAACCATGGATTAAAGATACTGTATTAGATAATGCCTATAAGTGGAATGATGTAAATTGGCAGCAAGATATTGATCAAAAAACGAAGCAATTAAAGGTAAATATTAAATTAATTAATAAAAACAATGAGACGACTTTTTCAAATATAGTTTATAAGTCCCCAGGGTATCAAGTTGGCTCGCAGCTGAATGCTACTAATGAGCCGAAATCAGATTTTCCTGGTCAAGAGTATAGGGTATATGATGGAGATGAGTTATTAGGAATTGCTTTTATACAAGATAATCGTCTAGCTCCAAAGATGAAGCAGAGCCGTTTAAATTATATTATTAATGAATGGGGAGGGTTATGGATTTGGATTATTTTAAGTGGAATTATGCTACTCTTATGTAATAGATTTGTTAAAAAGAAAGCATTAGAACCGCTTTTTGATTTCCAACAAGTAGTAAAGGCGATTGCTAGAAAAGAGTATCATTTCAATTTACCACACACTCCTATTAAAGAAATTAATAATCTATCAGAATCATTTTTAACTTTACAAGGTCGCTTGAAAGAAGCTTTGGAAAAACAAGAACAAATGGAACAAGAACGGAAGTTGTTTTTTTCTTCTATTATACATGATTTAAGAACTCCTTTATTTTCAATAAGGGGATATTTAGAGGGGTTAAAAAAAGGAATTGCAAATACACCTGAGAAAAGGAAGAAATATATAGACATTAGTTATGAGAAAGCAAATGTTTTAAATGAATTAATTTCTGATTTGCACTCTTTCACCCAAGTGAATTATTTAGAAAAGCCTTTGGATCTAGAAGAATTAAATTTCACCGCTGTTATGAAGGAATTAATTCAAGGATTTGAACCAGAATTAGTGAAAAAAGAACAAGAAATAACTTTTACTTCGTGTGGGGATATTATTTTTAAGGGAGATTATTATCTATTATCTCGTGCAGTTAATAATATTTTATCAAATGCAATACAATATACGCCTGTTAAAGGACAAATACAGGTGAACTTAGAAATTAGTGTAGAAAATCATATTTGTTTATCAATATCAGATAACGGTCCTGGTATTTTAGATAAGGATATTCCATATATATTTTCTCCTTTATACAGAGGAGAAAAATCGCGAAATCGAAAAACGGGGGGCTTGGGTTTGGGCCTTACCATTGCTAATAGTATTGTTAATAAGCATAGTGGGAAAATTGAAGTTTTTAATAATAATGATAAGGGTGTTACATTTAGAATTATTCTAAAATTATGAACAAAAAAGGTGTGTTCCTTTTTTCGAATTCAGTACTTATAATCATTTCTTATAAAACTACTCCACTCATTGTAAGAAAAGTATATTACGATGAGTGAAGAACGTATCATTACGGTTGTGGTGATTGTAACAGGTGAGAAAAGCGATGAGAAATACCCGTAAACATTCGCTGAAGCTTATTCAGAAGTAGCTGTATATATTGCGTGGATCCATTCTAGTATTTTGGACTTATTGCCAAATGAATTTTATTAAAGAAGTTAGAGCATGAAGCGAGATTTTTTCTTGTCGCATATGAAAAAAGAATTAACTTGCCGAAATAAAGAGAAATTTTATGAAACAACGAGACAAGGATAGTATGCCCAAATTAGGAGGTTAATCCGATTTATACTTCATTAATATGGCGAGTGTGGTATTCTCCTCCTAAATAAATATATTTTAAAAAAGACATTGACTCTTATTAAATAAGGGTGTAATATTATACGAGTCGCTGATAAAACAAATCAAAAACGCGACAAACAAAATAAAAAACTTAGTTGACATCGAATAACTGAGATGTTAACATAAGGAAGTCGCCGATTGAGCGGCAAACAAGTTCTTTGAAAACTGAACGAAACAAACAACGTGAAACGTCAATTTTTATTTATGATGCTAGACAAACACTTTATTGGAGAGTTTGATCCTGGCTCAGGATGAACGCTGGCGGCGTGCCTAATACATGCAAGTCGAGCGAACCGATTAAGAGCTTGCTCTTAAGAAGTTAGCGGCGGACGGGTGAGTAACACGTA
>NZ_JBAWSX010000034.1:0-5910 GCF_037104725.1 Bacillus bruguierae
AAAATGGTGTTTCTTTAATAAAAGTTGCTTATCAGATTGATAGTTATGTAGGTCCAGCGTGGCTTATATATTGATTGTATTAAAACATTAAATAGTATTATCAAAAAAATAAGCACTCTTGAAAAAACATAAATTACCAATTTACTTATTTTAGATGTCATTTTTATATTGACATCTTTTTTTTGTTGTTATTTTCCGTTTTTTAGGTGTTCCTTTTTGGGTACACCCTATACCTTATAAACCCTTGTTATTACTGACTTTTTTCACTTTGCTCTTCTCACTCTTATATATAGGGCTAAAAGTTCCGCAAGGAACAGGTAGTATTTTTTGAGAAATCCACTCAAAAAATCTCCACCTTTTTCACTTCGCTCCATCCTTGCAAAACTTTTTTCGGCTCGTGTGCTTTTCTCGCCAAGCCGACAGACAAAAAGCAAAGCAATGATTCTCGACTTGGACTAGCAAGTATACGAGCCGAACCGCCTGGATCATTCGTCCCAAAATAGTGCTTACTCGAAAATTGATACGTAATACGTGGGGTTTCGCCCCCACACGACGAGCCAGCACTCTAGCCAAAAAGCAAAGGGACAGCTAAAAGACAAGATTAAAACCAAGATAAACAGAAAAATAATGAGCTATTCATATGGACAGCTCATTTACATAATTATCGTTATTGGAAGTTTTATTTAGCTGATAATCTTTGCATCACGTAACCATTTTTTGAAAAAAGAATCTCCTTCTTCAAATGACAAATCATTAGCATATATTACTCCAATTTTATGTCCGTATCTTGGAATATAAGGGAACTGTTCAGGGACATGAACGTCTTTGTAGTGTTCTGGTTCAAAAAATATATCCCATTCATCTACTCCTTCTTTTTTGTAGCCTATCGCTTCTATATCATATCCATTTTCATAATAGCCAATGTGTGCATGTTGGTGTTGTTCATATATGCTTTTCATAAAACTGCTCCTCTTTTCTTAGGGATTTCAGTAATACATCTCAACATAGTAAATTCTAAACATATAGAAGAAATACCTTCTGTATACTTCATACATATCCAGGTAACATAACGCACTATTATCGGTAGCAAGGAAAAAGGCGTCCCCTTACTCTCACAAGGGATTCGCCTTTTTCTTTTTCTATGACTCTATACATCTTTTTATACATTCCTATTCTGGCGCGCCTTTTGGTCTCCCCATCGTTCCCGATGTCTCCTTATTTTTTGCATAAAATCCTGTATATTTACTTCCAAAATTGCCACCACTTTTTTTCTTGAACAGCTGCCATTAACTTTTTGGTTTCTTGTATCTCCCTAATGTGTTGCACGAGCACTTGATCCCGTTCTTCTAATCTTTGAAAAATACGTTGCTCACTATTCAATAATTCTTGTTTCATTTCTTCTAACAATTCTTTTTTTAATTGTTCTCTTTCCATCTGCAAATCTATATCGAGTGAACGAGGGGCGCTTTGTGGAGTGAGCGGGACACGCTCATGCTCGCTCAATACTTGTTTAATCGCATCTTCTAGCTTTTTTCCCTGGCTTTGTAGTTGTTTCATTTTTTCTAATATGAGCACGTCCTGCTCAAGGAATGCGCGGCTATCTTGTTCTCCTTTTGAAAACACATATCCCTGCTTTTCAAACTCTAAACACCATCTGCGCAATGTACTTTTTCCCATATTTAAACGTTGTGCCACTTCATGATTCCAATATGCTTTTTCCAACAGAGCACCCCCGCTTAATTTTCATCATTATTTCGAGCAAGGGGTGCTCTGTTCCTTTTTTTAAGAAAAAACCAATTAACATATAGAATATAGTCCAATTTGTTTAGATTTGTCCCTGCTTATGTCCATCAAGATCAAGTTTTGGAAAAAATATTTTTCTTAAATTAATGGTGGTGTGGTGGTACCCATTATTAAGAGATTTAATTACTAGATTTAATGTCTGTCAACGGTAAGCGGACAGAATGAAGCGAAAGCGAAATGAAGGAGCATTAAGGAGTTGACAGACTCACTATGCAACCCTCTTGTGGTTGTCAAAAGGTACCCTTTTGACCCTGCCAACCGGCGAGGGAGCCCCTCAAGGATTGAGGGGTTGGGGAGTTCGATTAATGGGGTCTGGGGAATTTTTCCCCAGCAGGTTTGGACAGAGTCTAAGGTTTTGTTTTTTGCCATGCAAAGCATGGATCGGCGAAGGCCGACATAGCCTCGCAGAGCCTTTTCATTGTGTACGCGTAACGGAGTGGAGTGTCATAATACAGAAAAGGTTACTTTGCCAAAGTAACAAAGCTTTTGGTATAGTGGTAGCAAGGAGTTGATTCGTTATGAGCATGTCAGTTTCTCTTAAGAAGGCAACTAACAAAACCAACATCAAACACAATAACAGGACAATGAGCGAGAAGGAAAAAGAGCGAAATTCGCACATAGATTATTCAAAGTCTGACGAAAATAAATATCTTGTTCAGAAAGATTTAAAGAAATTGTATCAAGAAGAATTTGGAGAAGTGTTGGATAATTATAATGCCAAACAAAAACGTAACGACCGAAAAATTGATGATTATTATAAACACATTCAGTCCAGTAAAAAAACTGCGCTTCAGCAAGAAATGATTATTCAAGTTGGTGACTTGAACGATTTTATTTCCAATGCTGATTATGAAAAAGCGAATGAAATTTTGTTAGAGTGGTTTAAGGATTTTGAGAAACGAAATCCAAATTTAAAAGTTTATAATGCGGTCATTCATAATGACGAGGCTAGTCCTCATATGCACTTGAATTTTGTACCTGTGGCAAGTGGATATAAGCGAGGACTTGAAAAGCAAGTATCATTTGATCGAGCAATTACGCAACAGGATTCCACTCTAGATAAAACCCGCCCTTTTGATGATTGGCGAGAAAAAGAAGTAAAGTTGTTAGAAAAAATATTGAAAGAGCGTGGCATTGAACGAAAACTGGTTGGCTCAAATGAATATAAAGATGTGAACGAGTACAAAGAAAAAAAGGATTTAGAAAAAGAAATTCAATGGTTAGAAGGGGAAATTGTCAAAAAGAAAGATGAACTTGTAAAAGTCAGTGAGAAAATTCCTGAAAAGAAAATAAATCTAAAGAGCAAAAAGAAAGAGATTAAGACAGAGGTAACGCTTAAATTCATCGGGAAACCTGACATTATTGAAAAAGAAACTGGGAACTATGTTTATACACCAAAACAAATTGAACAATTGGAAGATTTGGTGACCGCAGCTGTCACTGTAAAAAAAGATTATGAGCGTTTGCAGACAACGGATCTAGTTCAAGAAAATAAAAATCTTCGTGAGGAAGTTTATCAAAAAACGAAGGAAAATGAACAATTAAAAAAGGAATTGGTGTCAGCTTCATTTGAAATTAGTTCGTTAAAAGGCGATATAAGCGATTTAAAGGTCCATATAAATGATTTAAAAGAAAACATAAGAGTTTTGTATGAACATACGAAAAAAATCTTTAAAGAGCAATTTAAGGCGTTTAGAGGGCTTATTAAAAGTGAATTGGATATGAAGGGTGTAGACAATCAATTTGAACGTGAGCATAAGAGAGAAATTAAAAGTAAACAGAAAGGATATGACATAGAACGTTTTTGAGTTAAAAAAATTTAGTGAAACTTTGTTGTTATCTGTCGGGTTATTAAAAACATGATAGAATGAAAAAAGAGCCATGCGGGAACATGACTCTTTTAAAAGGGTATTCTACGAAAATACCTAAAATCAATTTATCTGGTTATAGATTATCATAATTTGATTTATAATCAAATAGCAAAAAATAGGTATTTTTGTTGATTCCCTCAATTAAGGAGGAATTAACTTAGATATGACAAAAAAAATTATTGATTTTGGACAAGCTGAAAAAAATGCTAGAAAAAGAGATTTTGAAAAAGATTCAAAATCTAGAGAACAAGCAGAAGAAATAAAGAAGTCACTTTTACAACAGTTAAAAGAAATAACTGGAGAAGATTATTATGTCGGAACCAATAAAGATCCATTTGCAGGGGAGCCATTTAATCAAGTGATGCATAGAAATTTAGATTTATTAAATCGTATTGGTTATTTTAATCAGGCAGAGGGCGATTTTTTATTTCGAATTCAAGCTTATTTAGAGTTTAAAAGTAATGTAATTATTTGTAGAGAAGATAAATTTAAAAAGAAAAGAAAAAATATTGTTGAAGATGATCTTGATTTACCTAAGTCCGCGACAGTTTCGGATATTGCTGAAATGATTGGAAAATCTCGTAGACAAACATCTGAGATTATGAATTCTTTGAAGGAAAAAGAGATTTTACTTAATCCAGAAGGTGCAGGACAAATAACTGAAAATGGACGTACTGTAAGTCCTAGAACTTGGATTGTAAATCCTTATATTTTAATTTGTGCACCGAGAAAAAATAATGTTCAATTAGATAAATTAACTATGAGATTGTTTCAACATTCGTTAAAAAATCTTAAAGACTTAAATGGAAAAAAAGTAACTTTACCAGTTAGATTTTTTTAGACCGTGTCAATTTTTTGATACGGTCTTTTACTTTTGGTAATTTTTAGGTGTGAGGTTTTCCTCTCATTTATGTATAAAAGTGAGAGGAAAACCTCACACCCTGAAAAGTCAGATGAACCCAGTCATATCAAGGGTTTTTAACACTTTTTGCAGATGGTCTCTATTATCACTATTATTAAAGGCTAAAAGTTCCGCAAGGAATGGGTAGTATTTTTGAGAAAATCTCTCAAAAATCTCCACCCTCAAAATCAAAAAGAAAAGGCGATAGCCTTTTCTTTTTGATTTTGTCCTTGCAAAACTTTTTTCGGCAGGTATGGGCATGTGGCCAAGCCGAACATACCAAAAACGAGAATTTGGGTAGCACGACTTGGATTAGTAATTGTACCTGCCGAACCGCCTAGATCTACTGTTCAAAAATAAGCTCTTACTCTATATTTTTATAACACGAAAAGGGGCTAGCCCCTCGCTTCGATTTATCCCAGTTTTTACCTGGGGTTCGACCGAGATACGTGTAAAAATAGGTCATAGACTTACTTTTATTTCTATATGTGATTTATAGGGTTTATAAATGCCGTTTTGTCTAGTATGGGTACACCCTAATCATCCATCTGTTAGCTACTGAAAACACTTTGTTCCAACTGTATGATTAGTACCCCTAAATGTTAAGTTAGTGAGTGTTAGCCCCCATATAACTAGCTAACACTCACACTTAAAAACAGGAGTATGTACATTAAAACCAAATTCAAATAAATAGAAAAAAATTATAAAAATGTTATTTTTTGTTGATTTCTGTTATTTTTTGTATTATATTAATATTGTTTTTATAAATAGATCAAGGAGGTATACATATGAAAAAGAGTTTGAAAATTTTAATTTCTTTCTTTACATTGTTTTTAGTTTTTACAAGTTTTAATATTACATCTGCAAAAGCTGCGACTGATGGAGAGATATCAGCTGGTGATAATGTCTATTGGATTAATGTTAGAAGTACTAAAGCTTTATATGATTCTCCTACTGGTGGAAATCAAATTGGAGCTATCGGTCCTCAACAAATATATAATGACAATGTACATCAAGCTAGACTTCAAGTTAATACATGGTTAGGTGCTAAATGGATGCATTATACTACTGGAGAAGAAGTTTATTATGATATGAGATTTATTCATTGGCCTCAAAGAACAGTAGATGTTGTTAGGACGCAAAATTTATATGATACTGCATATGGTTCAAAAGCAAGTGCAATTGGAGCACAAAATGGTGTTTCTTTAATAAAAGTTGCTTATCAGATTGATAGTTATGTAGGTCCAGCGTGGCTTATATATTGATTGTATTAAAACATTAAATAGTATTATCAAAAAAATAAGCACTCTTGAAAAAACATAAATTACCAATTTA
>NZ_JBAWSX010000035.1:0-5506 GCF_037104725.1 Bacillus bruguierae
GTGAAGTTGTAAGTGATTTTTTCTCACGTTCAACCACTACAAATTTACCATTTGAATTTGTACTTTCTTTCGGAACAAAACTCTCTACTTTATCACCATTTACTGCTAGAACCTCTTGATTATTATACTTTAGATTTTCTATACCAGTATCAATGTTAATCGCTTTTTTTGCCTGATCAGCTGAATTACTTTTAGGTGTTTCAGCGAAAGAAATAGAAGAATAATTAAAAGTGCATAAGCCAATTGATAAACATGCTAGTAATTTTATTCCTTTAGTATTTTTCTTGATTTTCAAAAAAATCAACCCCTTCCTTTTTTTCGTATTAAGGTATGACAATTATGTATAAATAATTGCTAAATAGTAAACTTACATAAATGCTTTTAAAAGTTCTTGAACGAATGGAAGTACTCCACCTATAAATTTTAAAATTGCCATTGCGATTGCCATATGATCTCCTCCTCTGTTGTTGTTGCTCAGATGTGATTTATCTTTATGCTCTTATTATACATTTCTATTAACACATTCTCATATGCAATATTGCATATGAGAATGTAGCAGGTTCCCTTTGTATTGTTAATAAGAGTAGCATTAATCATATTTTTCATTCGCAGATAATGGTCTTCCTGTAAAACGTAAGTAAGCAATTTGTATAGCAAATCCTAATCTATTAGCGACTCCACGTTGTTTTTTTACTTTTTTAAATTAGAAACACTCCATATTTAAACTGATTTTTGAATCATATATAGGGGTACAGCCTCATACCCATCAACTTAAGAAAAATAAACGCCCCCAAAAATGAGCCGAACTCTTATAAAGTGAAACTTTAATCAGTGGGGGTTTTCTTCATCCCCCACTGATTATTAGCCCTTCCAATCGGGCTTTTACGGACAGTAATACTCCCACGAATAGCGGGATAAATAACTGTGAAAAGGTAAAATTTTTGTTATGAGAGGTTTCTCAAAATATTAGCTTGATGGGCATGAGGTGGGACCCCATAACGATCATTCACAATGCTGATCTTTTGTTTTATGCCAATTGTGTAAACCATCTTGTGTTGGTTCGCCCTGCTGCTGACAGTGTTTATCTACAATTATGTTTGTTGCTACGAAACCCGCGGCCACGCAAAACACTATGCCGATGATCACATATTTATTTTTCATATTGTCACCTCTATTTTCATATCTTTCCTTCTTTCACAAGTTGCTCATAGTAAGCGTCTATTTTGTCGCGCTGCGCTTTTGCTTGTTCTTGGCGCTGCTGCGCCGCTTCTTGTTTGCGTTGTTCCTCGGCCTGTTGCTGTGCCTCTAATTGTTGCTTGTGTAATTCCTCTTCCTGTTTTTTAGCTGCTTCACGTTGCTGTTGTTCCTGTTTAACTCGTGCCTTCTGCTGTTCATACTTGCCTAAAACTGTGTTTGTTGCTGCAAAACCCGCGGCCACGCAAAACACTATGCCTGTGATCGTGTATTTCTTTTTCATATCGTCACCTTACCTTTTTTCAATTCCTGTATTTCCTGCATTAATAACGTTTGGTTGTATAGTAGCGTTGTCATTTGCTTAGAAACGTTGTCCAATTCCTCTAATAGGCGTACCGCCACATCGCCATCAACTTAAGATTTTAAAGTACCCCATAGCCGTCAATCTAACAAAAATAAACTACCCCAGAACGATAAAATTGAGCAACTTGTGCAAAATTTTATCGTTCTGGAGTAATTCTAAATTCTTAAGTTGATGAGCATGTCTCACCATATCAAAAAAAGAAAATTGTACGTTTAGTTACAATTTGGACACATTTTAACTGATACACTGTACGTTAAGCGCAAAGTTTGTTACAGAAAAAACAGCTTTTTGAAAAAAAAACATTATTTGTTTACATTTACATATTATTATAAAATCTGTGATATAACCTCATTAAAAATTCTATATAAATACAAGTTATATAACATAAATGTAATATAATGATAATCTTAATTGAAGGATTGAGGGGAACATTATACAAAGTTTAAGAATGGTGAAATTTTACATATGGATATTCGGGATATTATTTATTACTAATACTATTGAATTTATTTCCGTACTTACCACAGATTATAAATTTGATTGGTTAAGAGCTTTTTGTGCAATTGGATTTTCCATAGTATTTATAAAAAATCTATTCGATCTTAAAAATAAAAATTATAAAACTACATAATTAATATCAAATAAAAAGCACTTTTAAAACATTAAAAAGTGCTTTTTATTTATTATAAATACCAAAGTAAACTTTTGAATAGAAGTTTACATCTAAATATTACCAAAAAGGGAACTTAACTGAATAATATGTCTTTTCTTATTTCATCTAATTTTTACTAATTCGTTGGTTTTAAAAACTTAAATACTAATAACAAAAAACTAAATAAAATAAAAACTTGAGCATCTTGAATAGGGTTGTTATCATAACTCTCTTGTATCTCAATAATTAATTCATGTGTTTTCATTTGCTATCCCCTTTTACATATTTTCGATAAATTTATTTATCCTAAAAGTTTCTTATTTTTCAAATCCTGTAAATAAAGCATTATCTATAATTTCAGCCATTGTAAAAACACAACCTATTAGATATCACGAGCATCAATATAGTATATTATATGATTTCCCTGATGAAGTTAAAAATTACATTTTTGTAAGGTACATCTAATTAAATTAGAATCTTACTCTTAAATATATTGTGTTTCCTCTGTTCTTAGATATTCATAATTTAAAAGATCTATTTGAAAGTAAACTTTTGTTTATTAGTTTACTTTCATATCTCCTAAAATATTGGCTCTACACCAAATCCCTTGATACCCTCAAAAAAAAAAATATACTCTAGTTAACATAATCTCACTTATCAGTAGTATAAAAAAGACTAACTTATAAAATTATAAGTTAGTCTTTTTTATACAATATTACTACTAAAAGATATAATCAATTTCAATTAAATTCCATATTTCTTTAATGGATTTTCCATCTATTTTAACTTTTGTTAATATATCCTCTTCATTCCCAACTATGATTTCACTTGATTCATCATCAAATTTCCAAAATCCCCAGTCGCTCATGTAGTAACCTTCACTTTTATAAATAAAATGTATCTCCCTACCCATATTTAAGTCTTCAAGAAATTCTTTATAAGAGTACCCCATATATCCCCCTTACTTTGTAAGTTCACATAATTTCCGTTAATAGAAATTAATTAAATTTTTCTACGTATTAAATAAAAAGCTAAAGAACCCATAATAACAGGTGTAACAAAATCAACAAGACCCCAAAAAGGAAATGACCCAGTAAAAAGAGAGGGTATAAGTATATAGATAATTGCTAGTCCTATAAATACAGGAATTCCAAATTGAAATTCTCCACATCGTTTTATGTTTCTGTATAACACTTCCCCAATTAGGCAAGCTACGAGAGCTGGTATACTACCATAAATGATGAGAAATATAATGAATCCAAATAAATCGGTCCAGTTACTAGGATCAAAAATAGATAGAATTAAGATCCATCCGATAATAAAAGTAAGTAGACTTGTAGCATAACTAATTAAAAATTTTTTCATTTGTATCTCCTGTATAACCCATAATGTTATTTCTATTATATGACAATTCTCTTTACTTAAGATAGATAAAATATCATATGTATACCGTATTCATGTTAGGTTAACATAACGCATCATTATCAGTAGCAAGGAAAAGGAGGATCCCTACTCTCACAAGGAATCCGCCTTTTTCTTTTTCTATGACTCTATTCATTTTTTTACATTCCTATCCTGGCGTGGGTTTCAGGGTTCCCGTTTGTTATTGGATTGGCCGAAAAACCGTATAAAATCTTGCATGCTCTTAGCGTGGGTTTTTTCCGAAATGCTGGCGGTACCTCATATAGCAATCACGGAAAATAATTGGTTATTCCCAATGCGAGCTCTTAAGTTGATGGGCATGAGGTGGTACCCCATATACACCTTGTTAACCATTTACATATCATGGTATAATTTCAATAGGTTGACAGCTAATCATCTATGTTCCACGCTAACGGGTTGGGAATGACAATTTATTCCCCTGCTGACGAAGTCGAAAAGTTTTTTGGGGTTGGGGTGATCTTATGAAAAAGATAATTGGATTAAGTTTTATTCTATTTTCTGGTATCACATTATCTGGATGTTCAGCTATAGCAGAAAATTCTTTAGAAAAAACCGGAAATGGAAGTATTAAATTATTAACACCAACGATTACAACAAAAGATAATCAATTAGAATTTATGACTGAGGGAATTGATGAAAATAAAGTGACCTTTATTTTTGTTGCCAATAAAAAAGTATTTGAACAAAAAATAAAAAATGATGAATCCTACAAACTTAACATTAAGGGTATCAAAGATGCTCATAGGACGGACTACAAGCCAAAAGTTCAACTTTTGCAAACTAAAGATGATACTGAAAATGGAGACATGGTAAACTTTAAACAAGTTAGATATACAGTTGAAAAAGATTAGTTTTATAGTTATTTAATTTCAATTTGATGAACAAAAATACCAATTCATTTGTGAATTGGTATTTTTTCTTTTTGGCGTACCGCCCCATTGCTATCAAGTTAAGAAATACATTCTTCCCCAAAACGAAAAAACTGAACTAAATTTCTATGGACAACTATGAATAGAGGTTATGCATATGATTAAAAAAGAACAAACTCCCCAAGGTGAGGAGTCTGTCCAAAAACAGATATATATAAATCCAATTTGTTTTTTTTACATATAGATTGCTACTATAAAAAAAAGGAACTTGCACTTGTTTGCTCTTTTTGGTTTTCGCTGCGCATGTGGCAGAAATAGGCCCTGACCGATTCTATGCATGGCCAGTTGTTCTCGCCCACCGAAAAGGAAAAGGGTTTTATGTTAGTTTTTCAATTTGCATCTATATATCTTATCCGCTAGGAATCTTTCAATAGTGAATTAGAATAATGACTTAATACTTGCTAGGACAGTAAGTATACCTATAATGATGACAAATACATTGCTCGCTTTCCCTTTGTATTTAGCTAGTACTGGTACTTTATGGATCGCATACATTGGTAATAGACATAAGATAGCAGCAACTAACGGACCACTAAGGGCATCAATAATTCCAAGAATACTTGGATTTGCATACGCAACATACCAGCATGTTAATACGACAAAAGTAAGGATCATTGTCTTAACTGTTTTTTCTCCTACATCTTTTCCGCGTTTTTTACTGGACTTGATAATCATGTCACGCATTACCTCATATGCTCCTATATAATGACCAAGGAACGACTTTGTGATGGCCACAAAAGCAATGATAGGAGCTGCAATAGTGATTATAGGCGAATTAAGCTCATTCGCAAGATATGATAGGATTGACAAGTTCTCTTTTTTTGCCATTGCAAGATCACTTGGAGTTAAACTCAATGTACTGCTCCAAACAAAGAACATAACAACAGCGAATGTCATGATATAACAAGCTTTTTGTATTTGAGC
>NZ_JBAWSX010000036.1:0-3234 GCF_037104725.1 Bacillus bruguierae
ATGTGCCTGGAACAAGATATGTACATGGTCAACATTGTGATTCCATTCTACTAACGTTATATTGTAGTTTTCTGAAAGTCTTACAAACATATCTTTTGCATAGTCAGATATGGTATCATCAAATACTTTCCTTCTGTATTTCACGACTAATACAAGATGATAATACAATAAGAATACTGAATGGTTATTACTATCTAATTTCATTATTATACCAACCTTTATCAATTATAAGACTGATTATAAAAGAAGAAAAAATAAAAAGAAAAGAAAGAACTTTTTGGCTACGCCAAACCGAAATTCATCTCCCACCTATCGTTGGGCTAGCGCCCTTCACACGCTTGAGGAAGGAGAATTCTTTCGGAAATGTCGTTAAATTACTTATACTCAATAAAAATATAAACCCTAAAATAATTAACCAAGTCATTTTCAGCACCTCGCTTCAATATTTAATATTAACGTATTAAAGGTGTTGAAAAAGTGTGCTGTTGTCCATGAAAAACGTTGAGAAAAATGCGACACTTTCTCAACGTTTTTAGTGATATGAATAAAATAGGATTCTCTCCCCTGTTCTTCTCACTCTTGTCTTCAAAAGGAACACATTCAATACAACAAATATTCCCATTAATATTTACCGGCTCCATTTGGTATTTTCTTTTCTTAATCGAAAAACATGTTGGAAAAGCAGATGGAGAGTTATTACAAAATGCCCCTAGAATACCAGCGCATCAACTTTTACTAATCGAGCTACAGCTGTGAGAGTAGCTAATACAAAATATAGCAAAAATAACTAGGTGGTTAAACAACCCTAATGGCATCCCAACTTTACCGCTGAGATATAACGATGATAATATAATTGGACGATATATCGAAAGAGGATCAAATAATGCTTTAGGTGTGGAACATGCTAGGATTATTTTGAAAAAAGAGAATCAAGGAGGTTTTATTATTACAGGATATCCAGAAAAGTAGAGGAGGACTTATATGGAAGATACATATGGCCCTTATGAAGAATTAGGTGATTTTTTAGCAG
Source organism: Bacillus bruguierae (assembly GCF_037104725.1). Lineage (NCBI taxonomy): Bacteria > Bacillati > Bacillota > Bacilli > Caryophanales > Bacillaceae > Bacillus > Bacillus bruguierae. The sequence goes on from NZ_JBAWSX010000036.1 coordinate 1,031, forward strand.
GAACATTTCACCAAGACATGGAATCACCTGAGGAAGCTCTTAATGAATTTATAATGGAAGTTACTAAAATCTGTATCGAAAACACTAGAAATGATATACTTTCATTTTTAAATAGTAATTTAACTGATAGTGAAAAAGAGGAATTTATTAAATATAATGCTTATATCTATTTCCCTGCATTAAACTTAACACCTGTAGAATGGCTAAAGCATACCCTTGAAATACTAAAAGAAGCTATAAAAAATAAAGAATAAAATTACACGAAACAAATCCGACTCATATCACATTGAGTTGGATTTACATTTTAATTTATATACTTTGATAAAGAGTTATCCGCAAAAAAAGACAGCAAGGGCACTATTCCTGCTGTCTTAAAAAGTATTTATAAATTTTCTGCAACGGCTAGTAGATAATATGATAATCCGATTTGCTGTTTTTCTAACATCTCTCTATGAAAATCATCTTGAAGGAAAAACTTTGTTTGATTCACGTAATCTTCTTTGCTAATTGTATGACCGTTTTTATTTAAAAACTTGAGATGCTGTTTAACGACATCATGTACACTCGAATCGTCATACTTAACTCCATTTCTTAAAAATTCAGCCATTCTATCTGTGAAATTTTTTGCTTCAATAGCCATCTTATTCATATCATTCACATTAATGGAATCAGTATTAATGTCAAAATTATATTTTTCTTTTAAATGTGTTTTTTGCTTTTCAAGAGCATTTTTCCATTCTTCCTCTGTTTCAAATCCTTTAAACATTAGTTTATTGTCCATATTCTCACCTTTCTTTGTATATTCTAAAGATACTTTTATTGTTTCAATTAGCTGATGATACTTCTCAATTTTCTTTTCAAAAAGCATCATCTGTTTTTCTAAAGTACCGCTCCTATTTGATTCTTCGTCTAACAAATTTTTAATTTCTAACAACGGGATATCCAATTCTTTATAAAAAAGAATTTCCTGTAATCTATTTAATTCTTCTACACCATAATACCGATAGCCTGTTTCACCAATCTCATTAGGAATAAGCAAACCAACTTTATGATAGTGGTAAAGAGTCTTGATGGAAACGCCTGCTATAGCTGATAAATCTTTAACTGTAAATTTCATTATTTCCTCCTTTCAAAATTAACTATGAAGTATTACCTAAGGTTAGAGTCAAGATTTTTTCAGAAATTTATTTACACGATTTATTTAATTGCATTGGATATAACCACGTCTTGGACATTTGAGAATGCAAGAGAATACAACTATGCATATCCAGCACTATATCAATACATTGCTTGAGGAAGATCACTACTCTAAAGAAAGAATTAATTTAACATTTAATTTTATAAGGACACCATTAAAAAGAACGAAAACACTTAAACTTATAAAGAATAACCCAGCGATAAATAGTCATTTACGCAAAATATTTTATTTTACGATACAAAATTGCATCCATTGCACGTGTGAATAAGTTATTGAAAGTGGCTTTTCATCTTATTACACATGTAATCATGTGAAGCTAGTATAGAACATCTTTTACTCGGACCAAGTTAAAAAATGATGTTGACTATAATTCCGTATAACCCTTTTCTCCACCTAGGAATTTAAATCTATTCACACCGAATTTTTTAATTATATGTGCTTTTATCGCTTCAAAATCTTCACCAAAAGCAAGAATTGGATTCCTTGAAAAAGACATTTCTTCTTCTCCATCATAAATTCTAGCTGTTATTATTTCTTTACCAGAGTGAAACAGTATATTGACTCCTTTGTAATAATATTCGTAGTACCCCTCCTCGTCCTTCTCACTCTTGTCTTCGAACGGAATACATTCAATATAATAAATATTCCCACTAATATTTACTGATTCCATTTGACATTCCTCCCTTTTGTAAAATATGTATCATAAACCAGATCAACATCAATATACAGTAAATCCTTTACATAAAAAAAAGACCCTGCAATTTTGCAGAGTCCAAAACTGAACAATATAAAGATATTTAATAGTATCAGAAATCAAGGGTGGAATAAGCGTTCTTCCGAAGATACAACACGTGCCGCCCCTGAAAAATCAGACACTTTTATCTATTTCACCACAAACCTCGTCTTACTACATCCATCTTTCTTCTTCATTACTTCCAGCACTGCTGGCATTGCACTCTTCAGTTCTTGTACGTGCGAGATTACCCCAATGAAACGGCCTGATTTT
>NZ_JBAWSX010000037.1:0-3173 GCF_037104725.1 Bacillus bruguierae
AGCGGGCGGGGCGTATTTACCAATCCAGCCGGATGATCCAACTGAACGTTTTAACTATTTAATAGAAGATAGTCAAACGAATCTTGTTTTAACGCAAAGACATTTGAAAGATGGGCTTGAGTCTCGTCTAAAAGATGTTGAAATAGTCTCAATCGAGGATGAGTTATCAGTGACAGTTGTTAACTCGGCTTCTAATTTAGATTTAGATTATCACGGAAGTGATATGGTATATGTCATTTATACATCAGGATCTACAGGAAAACCAAAAGGTGTTATGGTCGAACATGCCTCACTTATTAATCGTTTGAATTGGATGACTCATGTTTATCCGTTTCATCAACAAGATGTTATTTTACAAAAGACACCATATACTTTTGATGTTTCCCTTTGGGAACTATTTGCTTGGGCTCTTCAAGGCGCATCTGTTTGTTTTTTAACGCCAGGTGGGGAGAAAGATCCGTCTGTTATTACACAAGCCATTGAAGAAAACAAAGTGACAGCTATTCACTTTGTACCGTCTATGTTAAATGCATTTTTAGAGTATGTGAAAGAAAGTGATGCAGCGCAGAATTTAACAAGTGTACAACATGTATTTACAAGTGGAGAAGCGTTGATGCCGGAACATGTAAAACGATTTAATAGTTTATGGCATGCAGCATGTGGAACCACGTTGCATAATTTGTATGGACCAACTGAGGCAACAGTAGAGGTTTCATACTATGATTGTCCAACTGAAAATGAATGTGTACCAGATTCAATTCCAATTGGTCAACCAATTGATAATGTCCGCTTATATATTTTGGATCGCTGTAACCAACTTGTACCAATTGGTGTTCCAGGTGAATTACACATCGCAGGGGATTGCCTCGCAAGAGGGTATTTGAACCGGGAAGAATTAACGAAAAAAGCTTTCGTAGAGGATCCGTTTGTTGAAGGGGAAAAAATGTACAAAACAGGCGACCTTGTACGATGGAAAGAAAACGGACAAATTGAATACCTAGGACGTATTGATCATCAAGTGAAAATTAGAGGGTATCGTATCGAACTAGGTGAAATCGAACAAACATTATTACAACATGAGATGGTTCAAGAGGTTGTGGTGGTTGCCAGAAAAAATGATCGTGGAGAACAAAATTTATGTGCGTATGTTGTGGCTGGAAAAGCGACTGAACAACAGCTAAAGGATCATTTAAAACGAAGTTTACCTAGCTATATGGTGCCTATGTTTTTTGTTATTTTGGATGAACTTCCTTTACTATCAAATGGAAAAGTAAATAGAAAAGCATTACCTGAACCAAGTTATCATTTACAACAACTGAATTATGTTGGTCCAAGCTCTAACACTGAAAATAAATTAGTTCATATTTGGGAAGAGGTTTTGGGAGTAGACTCGATAAGTATACAAGATGACTTTTTTGATCTTGGTGGTCATTCGTTAAAGGCAACGTTACTTATGGCTAAGGTTAATAAAATATTCCAAGTGAATATTTCTTTACGAGAAATTTTTGAGAATCCTACGATTCAAAAATTGGCTCAGATTATTTCAGAATTAGTACCTAGTAAGTCAATTGAGCTTACGATTGCCGAAGAGCGTGAATATTATCCAGTAACCTCTACTCAAAAACGACAGCTTATATTAGATAAAATGATTCATGAAGAAGTATATAATATGCCGTCTGTGTTACTTTTTAAAGAAGACATAGACGTGAAACATGTGGAAAGTATTTTCCAAACATTATTGAAACGTCATGAGTCATTACGGACTTCTTTTGAATGGATAGAAGAAGAGCCTGTTCAAAAAATCGAAGATTATCATACATTTGTATTGGAATATGAAGAGTTACATGAGATGAAGGAGCCGCAATCCTATGTAGTGAAACAAATGCTAGAAAAGTTTATAAGACCATTTGATTTAACATGTGCACCGTTGTTTAGAGCTAAATTCATTCGTCTACCACACGGAGAATCTATTTTATTGGTCGATATGCATCATATCATTGCGGATGGGATTTCTTTAAACATACTAATTCAGGAATTTATACAGTTATATAATGGACAAGTTTTATCAGACTTGAAATTCCAGTATAAAGACTACGCAGTGTGGCAAAAGAGTTATTTCGATACGAATGAAATCAAGCAGCAGGAAGAGTTTTGGTTAGAGTCGTTTTCTGGTGACTTACCAGTACTAAATTTACCTACAGATTATGCAAGACCGCAAATACAGAGTTTTGAAGGAGAGCATATTGATTTCAAAGTAGGTAAGGAATTAACAGATAAATTAAAACGACTTACAAATAAAAATAAATCTACTTTATATACAGTTATGCTTTCAGCATATAATATACTTTTATCAAAATACTCTGGCCAAGAAGATATTATAGTTGGTTCACCGGTAGCTGGAAGAAATCATGTTGATTTAGAAGGCGTTATGGGAATGTTTGTGAATACAATAGCTTTGCGAAATCAGCCGAAGGCTAATCAAACGTTTAGTCAATTTTTGGCTAAAGTAAAAGAGAATTGTTTAAATGCATTTGATAATCAACACTATCCATTAGAAGAGTTATTGAATCATTTACAGCTTCCTCGTGATTTAAGTCGAAATCCGTTGTTTAGTACCATGTTTAGTTTGCATAACAAAGGATTAGATAGTGGTGAAAAAGAGTTAAGTACTATTCAAATTGATCCGTATGAATTTCATACAAATACAAGTAAATTTGACCTTTCATTAACAGTGTTTGAAGGGGAAGAAGGGCTTACTCTTCAATGGGAATATTGTACAAAGTTATTTAAAGCATCTACAATCAACAAATTCGCAAATTCATTTGTAAGAATTTTGGATCAAATTGTTAGGGATGAGAGTATAGATATTTCAGATATCGGTATTGTGTCTAAAGAAGAACAAGAGATTCTTCTGAAAGACTTTAATCATACAGTGTATGAGTATCCTAAGCATGGAACGGTTCATCAATTGTTTGAAAAACAAGTGGAGAAAACACCAGATCATATTGCGGTTCGATTTGAAGGAAGCACGTTGACATATCGTCAATTAAATGAGAAAGCTAACCATCTTGCCAGGGTACTGCGAGAAAAAGGTGTCGAAAAGGATCAGATTGTAGGAATTGCCGTACATCGTTCTCCTGAGATGATGATTGGGTTGCTTGCCATCTTAAAGG
>NZ_JBAWSX010000038.1:0-3166 GCF_037104725.1 Bacillus bruguierae
CCGGAGAACAGTGCATTAATTTTGATCGATTTTCAGCCTCAAATGACTTTTGGAGTTGCAAGCATTGACAGACAAACATTGATTAATAACGTTATGCTGCTTGCTAAATCAGCAAAAGTTTTTAACGTACCTACTATTCTTACCACAGTTGAAACACGCAGCTTTTCTGGTTATTTTTGGCCACAAATTCTTGACATATTCCCAAACCATGAAATTATAGAACGTAGTTCAATGAACTCTTGGGAAGATTCAAAATTTGTTGAGGCAGTTAAAGCAACAGGTAGAAAGAAATTGATATTTGCAGCACTTTGGACTGAAGTTTGCCTTGCATTCCCTGTGCTTGAAGCAATTAAAGCTGGCTATGAAGTTTATGCAGTTGATGATGCTTCAGGTGGTACTAGTTTGACAGCACATAACGCTGCTATGCGTCGTGTAGAACAAGCTGGAGCAATTCCAGTGACAGCAATTCAAGTTTTACTTGAATACCAACGTGACTGGGCACGCAAAGACACTTATGATGCTGTTATGGAAATTGTAAAAGAGCACACTGGCGCTTATGGTCAAGGCGTAGAATACGCATATACTATGGTACATGGCGCGCTTCCAAGCAGGAAAATATGAAACAAGAAAGAGTAACTGCCGGAGAAACTCATACAAGGAACACGATGAATGCTGGCGGTCCAGTAACAACGATTGTTACATGGGAAATTCAAGAAGGTAGAGAAAAACAGTTTGAAACATGGAGACATGAAATCGAAGCTGCCGCTACTAAATTCCCAGGGCATTTAGGCGTAAATCTAATAGTCCCCAATAACGGATCCAGAGAGTATACTGTTATTTTTCGCTTTGATACGTATGAGAATCTACGTGCTTGGCAAGAATCAGATATTCGTCGAGATTTGTTAAAAAAGGCAGAACAATTTCAAGCTACTAATCCAACTTACAAAACTGAAAGCAGTTTGGCTTATTGGTTTGTTACTCCGAAAACGCCAGTTCCACCGCCAAAATGGAAAATGTCTATTGTTACCGTTCTTGGTGTATGGCCTCTTAGCATGTTGGTTCCTAAAGTGATAGGACCTATTATAAAAAATATGAATCCTATTATATCAGCTTTTTTTGTTTCTGTATGCATAGTGTCCTTGCTATCATGGGTAGTCATGCCGATTCTCGGTAAAATATTTCATCCATGGTTACAGAATAATAGGAAGTAGATGAGGTGTGAACATGAATTTACCGGATATGATCTTATATAACGGAAAAATCACTACCCTTGACCCATCTCAACCTGAGGTATCGGCTATCGCCATAACTGATGGTTTAGTCACTGCAGTAGGTGGAGATGAGCTTCTTGATAGTGCCACAGAAAAAACCAAAAAAATAGACCTTAAAAGAAAGAGAGCTATTCCGGGCTTGAATGACTCTCATATACACGTTATTCGTGGCGGTCTTCATTATAATATGGAATTGCGCTGGGAAGGTGTGCCATCACTTGCTATTGCTCTGGAAATGCTTAGAGAGCAGGCAAGACGTACACCTGCTCCTCAGTGGGTAAGAGTAGTTGGAGGTTGGTCTGAATTTCAATTTAAAGAGAGACGGATGCCAACTTTGGAAGAGATTAATGCTGTTTCTGAAGACACGCCTGTCTTTGTACTACATCTTTACGATAGAGCACTTGTAAATCGTGCAGGGCTGCGTGCACTGGGATACACAAAAGATACCCCAGACCCTCCGGGCTGTTTAATTGAGCGGGATAAACGAGGTAATCCAACGGGTCTTTTAATTGCCAATCCTAACGCTTCTATTCTTTATTCAAGTTTGGGTAGAGCTCCAGTACTTAATTTTGACGACCAGATTAACTCAACTCGCCATTTTATGCGCGAATTAAATAGATTAGGTATCACAAGTGCCATTGACGCAGGTGGTGGATTCCAAAATTATCCTGATGATTACAAAGTTGTTGAACATTTAGCCGAGAAAGAACAGTTAACTTTGCGTATTGCGTATAATCTATTTACGCAAAATCCAAATCATGAATATGAAGACTTTGCTTCATGGGCAAAAATTGTTTCTCCGGGTCAAGGAAATGATAAGTATAAAATGAATGGTGCCGGAGAAATGTTAGTATTCTCGGCAGCCGATTTTGAAAAATTTCAAATGCCGCGGCCCGAACTAGCTACGGTGATGGAAGCTGACTTAAAGAAAGTAATTTCTCTATTGGTGGAAAACCGTTGGCCATTCCGTTTACATGCAACTTATGACGAGTCAATAACACGTTTCTTAAATGTTTTTGAGGAAGTCAACAGAGAAATTCCTTTTAATGGTCTACGCTGGTGGTTTGACCATGCAGAAACAATCTCAGATCGTAGTATGGAACGTGTTAAGGCTTTAAATGGCGGTATTGCCATCCAAGACCGCATGGCTTTCCAAGGTGAATACTTTGTTGATTTATACGGAAAAGAAGCTGCAAAGCGTACTCCCCCGATTTATCGTATGTTAGACCTGGGTATACCTGTTGGCGCCGGTAGTGATGCAACCAGGGTTTCCAGCTATAACCCTTGGGTTGCTCTTTACTGGATGGTTGCCGGAAAAACCATTGGTGGTCTTTCGATATACGATGAAAAGAATAAACTTGACAGAAAAGTAGCTCTGGAATTATATTCCAAAGGAAGTGCGTGGTTCTCTGGTGATGAAGGTAAAAAGGGAACCCTTGCAATAGGTCAGTTTGCTGATATTGCTGTATTGTCTGCTGACTACTTTACTGTGCCAGAAGAAGAAATCAAAGACCTTGAATCATTACTCACTATTATGGGTGGGCAGGTTGTTTATGGGAATGATGAATTTAAAAATTTATCACCTGAATTGCCGCCAGCATCACCTGATTGGGCACCGACGGGAGTTTATGGTTATGGTGGTGCTAACCTAGCCCACAATATACTTTCTCACGATGCCCATGATCACAAGTTACATAGTTGCAGTAACCCTCTCCATCAACACACTCATACCGTAATAGGAAAAGATGGAACTAAATGGGGTATTGGTTGTACTTGCTTTGCTTTCTAAGTCAGAACCACTGGTCTAATGCCGGTGGTTTTCTTTCTACAATAAGGGTTTGGGGCCGAGGACGGACCCAAATAGTAATGGTATTAAGATCATAATGGTAATATGG
>NZ_JBAWSX010000039.1:0-2971 GCF_037104725.1 Bacillus bruguierae
ATGTTCTTTGAAAACTAGATAACAGTGTAGCTCATATTTTTTTAATTTTGGTTAAGTTAGAAAGGGCGCACGGTGGATGCCTTGACACTAGGAGTCGATGAAGGACGGGACTAACACCGATATGCTTCGGGGAGCTGTAAGTAAGCTTTGATCCGGAGATTTCCGAATGGGGAAACCCACCATACGTAATGGTATGGTATCTTTATCTGAATACATAGGGTAAAGAGGACAGACCCAGGGAACTGAAACATCTAAGTACCTGGAGGAAGAGAAAGCAAAAGCGATTTCCTGAGTAGCGGCGAGCGAAACGGAATCTAGCCCAAACCAAGAGGCTTGCCTCTTGGGGTTGTAGGACATTCTATACGGAGTTACAAAGGAACGAGGTAGACGAAGCAGCCTGGAAAGGCTCGTCATAGAAGGTAACAACCCTGTAGTTGAAACTTCGTTCCCTCTTGAATGTATCCTGAGTACGGCGGAACACGTGAAATTCCGTCGGAATCCGGGAGGACCATCTCCCAAGGCTAAATACTACCTAGTGATCGATAGTGAACCAGTACCGTGAGGGAAAGGTGAAAAGCACCCCGGAAGGGGAGTGAAAGAGATCCTGAAACCGTGTGCCTACAAATAGTCAGAGCCCGTTAACGGGTGATGGCGTGCCTTTTGTAGAATGAACCGGCGAGTTACGATCCCGTGCGAGGTTAAGCTGAAGAGGCGGAGCCGTAGCGAAAGCGAGTCTGAATAGGGCGTTTAGTACGTGGTCGTAGACCCGAAACCAGGTGATCTACCCATGTCCAGGGTGAAGTTCAGGTAACACTGAATGGAGGCCCGAACCCACGCACGTTGAAAAGTGCGGGGATGAGGTGTGGGTAGCGGAGAAATTCCAATCGAACCTGGAGATAGCTGGTTCTCCCCGAAATAGCTTTAGGGCTAGCCTCAAGTGTGAGAGTCTTGGAGGTAGAGCACTGATTGGACTAGGGGTCCCCATCGGATTACCGAATTCAGTCAAACTCCGAATGCCAATGACTTATCCTTGGGAGTCAGACTGCGAGTGATAAGATCCGTAGTCAAAAGGGAAACAGCCCAGACCGCCAGCTAAGGTCCCAAAGTGTGTATTAAGTGGAAAAGGATGTGGAGTTGCTTAGACAACTAGGATGTTGGCTTAGAAGCAGCCACCATTTAAAGAGTGCGTAATAGCTCACTAGTCGAGTGACTCTGCGCCGAAAATGTACCGGGGCTAAATACACCACCGAAGCTGCGGATTGATACCTATGGTATCAGTGGTAGGGGAGCGTTCTAAGTGCTGTGAAGTCAGATCGTAAGGACTGGTGGAGCGCTTAGAAGTGAGAATGCCGGTATGAGTAGCGAAAGACGGGTGAGAATCCCGTCCACCGAATGCCTAAGGTTTCCTGAGGAAGGCTCGTCCGCTCAGGGTTAGTCAGGACCTAAGCCGAGGCCGACAGGCGTAGGCGATGGACAACAGGTTGATATTCCTGTACCACCTCTTTATCGTTTGAGCAATGGAGGGACGCAGAAGGATAGAAGAAGCGTGCGATTGGTTGTGCACGTCCAAGCAGTTAGGCTGGTAAGTAGGCAAATCCGCTTACCGCGAAGGCTGAGCTGTGATGGGGAAGCTCCTTATGGAGCGAAGTCTTTGATTCCCCGCTGCCAAGAAAAGCTTCTAGCGAGATAAAAGGTGCCTGTACCGCAAACCGACACAGGTAGGCGAGGAGAGAATCCTAAGGTGTGCGAGAGAACTCTGGTTAAGGAACTCGGCAAAATGACCCCGTAACTTCGGGAGAAGGGGTGCTTTCTTAACGGAAAGCCGCAGTGAATAGGCCCAAGCGACTGTTTAGCAAAAACACAGGTCTCTGCGAAGCCGTAAGGCGAAGTATAGGGGCTGACACCTGCCCGGTGCTGGAAGGTTAAGGAGAGGGGTTAGCGCAAGCGAAGCTCTGAACTGAAGCCCCAGTAAACGGCGGCCGTAACTATAACGGTCCTAAGGTAGCGAAATTCCTTGTCGGGTAAGTTCCGACCCGCACGAAAGGTGTAACGATTTGGGCACTGTCTCAACCAGAGACTCGGTGAAATTATAGTACCTGTGAAGATGCAGGTTACCCGCGACAGGACGGAAAGACCCCGTGGAGCTTTACTGTAGCCTGATATTGAATTTTGGTACAGCTTGTACAGGATAGGCGGGAGCCTTTGAAGCCGGAGCGCTAGCTTCGGTGGAGGCGCTGGTGGGATACCGCCCTGGCTGTATTGAAATTCTAACCTACGGGTCTTATCGACCCGGGAGACAGTGTCAGGTGGGCAGTTTGACTGGGGCGGTCGCCTCCTAAAAAGTAACGGAGGCGCCCAAAGGTTCCCTCAGAATGGTTGGAAATCATTCGTAGAGTGCAAAGGCATAAGGGAGCTTGACTGCGAGACCTACAAGTCGAGCAGGGACGAAAGTCGGGCTTAGTGATCCGGTGGTTCCGCATGGAAGGGCCATCGCTCAACGGATAAAAGCTACCCCGGGGATAACAGGCTTATCTCCCCCAAGAGTCCACATCGACGGGGAGGTTTGGCACCTCGATGTCGGCTCATCGCATCCTGGGGCTGTAGTCGGTCCCAAGGGTTGGGCTGTTCGCCCATTAAAGCGGTACGCGAGCTGGGTTCAGAACGTCGTGAGACAGTTCGGTCCCTATCCGTCGTGGGCGTAGGAAATTTGAGAGGAGCTGTCCTTAGTACGAGAGGACCGGGATGGACGCACCGCTGGTGTACCAGTTGTTCTGCCAAGGGCATAGCTGGGTAGCTATGTGCGGAAGGGATAAGTGCTGAAAGCATCTAAGCATGAAGCCCCCCTCAAGATGAGATTTCCCATAGCGTTAAGCTAGTAAGATCCCTGAAAGATGATCAGGTTGATAGGTTCGAGGTGGAAGCGTGGTGACACGTGGAGCTGACGAATACTAATAGATCGAGGACTTAACCA
>NZ_JBAWSX010000040.1:0-2042 GCF_037104725.1 Bacillus bruguierae
TCAAGATGAGATTTCCCATAGCGTTAAGCTAGTAAGATCCCTGAAAGATGATCAGGTTGATAGGTTCGAGGTGGAAGCGTGGTGACACGTGGAGCTGACGAATACTAATAGATCGAGGACTTAACCAAATAATATGAAGCAAATGTTATCTAGTTTTGAAGGAATATACCTTCATAAGTCTGGTAATGATGGCAGAGAGGTCACACCCGTTCCCATACCGAACACGGAAGTTAAGCTCTCTAGCGCCGATGGTAGTTGGGACTTTGTCCCTGTGAGAGTAGGACGTTGCCAGGCAATCTGAGACGAGTCAGTATGACTCGTCTTTTTTGTGTATGTACATAAAAATAGCTTTAATCATTGTAAATAATGAGCCTAAATATAGAAAGGGAGAGACTGAAGAGTTTTTTTAACAGTATAATTTACAAATACATAGAGCCATAACTTTTTTACTATAGTACACAGTAGGGGGATTTACATATGGTATGGAAGCATATAGGGGAAAGGAGGAGAAAATCATTAAAGGAATATGTATGCTATTAATTGCGATTATACTGTGGGGTGGAGCAATTGCTCCAACGAAGTGGGTGCTAGAATCAATACAGCCATTTACGTTATTATTTCTTCGCCTTTGTTTTGCTGGAGGAATATGTGTGCTGTTTTCTTTTAATCAGTTACGCAAAAGTATTGTAAATAGAGATATTCCGTGGAAAAGGGTTAGTTTATTATCTTTTACTGGTGTGGCGGGCTATTTTATGTTTACGTCATATGGTATTGCTTTAACAAGTGGCTTACACGTCAGTATTATTGATGCTGCATTACCATTAGTTACAATTGTTTTTTCTGCTCTTTTTTTAAAAGAAAGAATTCACATCAATTATTGGATTGGAATTGTATTAGGTTTTATTGGTGTAGTATGTATTACAATCCCATCTAATAACGATACTCAAAGTGCTTCTCTGTTAGGGGATATACTTATTTTGTGTAGTACCTTTTTATTTGCTTACTATACAATATTGTTAAAACGACCAAAACAAGAAAAGAATCTATCGAATGAAGTATTTACAACATTGACATTACTTATTGGAGCGGTTATTTTATTCCCTTTTGCTGCTATGGAAGCTTTTTATTATGGTCTGCCTAAACTAAATGCGTGGAAGACAGGATTTAGTTTTATGTATCTTGTTGTTGGTGCAACGATTCTTGCTTATTGGTTTTGGAATAAGGCGTTAGAAGAAGTTTCTGCGTCAATAAGTGGACTGTATTTAAATGCACTTCCGCTAGTTAGTATTTTTGTCTCTATTGTTTTATTAAATGAATCTGTAACATGGAAAGTAATGATAGGTGGCATTTTAGTTCTTCTTGGCGTAGTATGGGCGGATCAAAATAAATTGCGAGCTGTAATAAAATCTGTAGATAGAGGAACTGATAGTAGTGTATGAACAAAGAAGGCAGGTTAATTATCTTATCTTCTTTGTTTGTATACTAAAACGAAACTAATAATAAATGTATATAAGAAATAAGTCTCAGCAATCATTGGATTAAGCTATTTACATGATTGAGGTCAGTGTTCTCTTTTAATAAAATGTTATAGAAGACAGTATATATGGAGAATTGTGATTGATCATATTTTCACTCAATGATGTAGTGAAGCAATCAAATTAAGTGATTGATTGAAAAATGGTATACGTATTAATTTTTTTATTAAAAGTATTGACTATCCCTATATAGGGGTGTATTATTATATGAGTCGCCAGTGAAACAAAGTAACTGCGATAACAAAATAAAAAACTTAGTTGACATTGAATGACTAAGATGTTAACATAAGGAAGTCGCAAACAGGCGGCAAACAAGTTCTTTGAAAACTGAACGAAACAAACAACGTGAAACGTCAATTTTTATTTATGATGCTAGACAAACTTTATTGGAGAGTTTGATCCTGGCTCAGGATGAACGCTGGCGGCGTGCCTAATACATGCAAGTCGAGCGAACCGATTAAGAGCTTGCTCTTAAGAAGTTAGCGGCGGACGGGTGAGTAACACGTA
>NZ_JBAWSX010000041.1:0-1681 GCF_037104725.1 Bacillus bruguierae
TCTATTTTACAATTGGTAATGTTACTTCACTTAATTTTACTGTAAGTTTCGTCCCTGCTTTTGGACGAATCGTATAGTCATAGTCACTTGCAATTAATACGACTCCTATTTGATGGCCGGCTTGAAATACATAATCATCCGGCTGCATGTCCCATGTAAATGTATAATCTTTCCCTGGTATAATTGGCGTTGACTGTTCTTTTCCATTCAAGTTTTGTGGATCCATCCATCCTCTCGTCACAATTTCTGGTTTCGCACCGCCATAATCAACAAGTAATGCAGTCAAATTTGAGACTGGACGATCAATACTTCCCTTAAATGAAATTTTTGGTGTACCACTTATTCTCATTTCTTTTTCGAGCTTAGGCATTACATATACTAACCGATTTGGTGATTCTAATTCTGGATTTGCTACTAATTGATTCGATTTTATTTTTGCATCATCTAATAATGAGGAGACTTGTTGCACCGCCCCCATTCTAAGCGGTAAATCTACTGCTTTATTGCTTAAAAGCATACGTATTTTAGATGGAACTGCTGCAGGGTCTGGCCAATTTTTTAATTTTTGCCACGTTTTATTTTCTCGTTGGACATCTACCATCGGTTCATTCATAATTCCATTTTCAATACCGTATAACCAATAGTCAAACCATTTATTTTGTGTTTGCTCCCAGTTATTACTAGAAGTACCACCATGTTCTCCTTGATGTAACCACATTTTGCGAGGAACATTATTTTCTCCTAGAGCTTCCCACCACTCTGCAAACTGTTTTGTCTTTACATTCCAATCATTTAAGCCATGTACAACAAATACACTGGCTTTCACGTTTTTGGCATCCTTCACGTAGTTACGCTTATCCCAAAATTCATTATAATCTCCTGTTTTTCGATCTTGCCCATCAGTTAGTTCTTTTATGATTTTATTACAAACTTCAGGATCGTATCGTGTTAGTACTGCTTCGGCCATTTTATCTGCATCTTCACCTTGAAAACCATCTGGTGCAATAACTGCTCCATTTGCACGGTAATAATCATACCAGCTACTAATTGCCGCAATTGGAATAATTGTTTTTAATCCTTCAACTCCTGTTGTTGCAACAGCATTTGGTAGGGTACCATTATATGACACTCCGGTCATCCCAACATTCCCTGTAGACCAATCCGCTTGTATTTCATCACCATATTCATTGAATGCTTTTGCTCTGCCATTTACCCAATCAATAACAGATTTTGTACCGATAATTTCTTGTTGGTCACCAGTGGTTGGACATCCACCTGAATTCCCAGTGCCGATACTTTCGCCTAAAATAACGGCATATCCACGAGGAACATAATAATTTCCATATGAACCGAGGTTAGCTGGTTCTGCATAAGGTTTACCTTCCGTAGGATATAATTCTTCATCTACATTATAAGCTGGTACATTATTTATCCCTGAACGATAAGGACTCATTTCATAAATAACAGGAACTTTCACACCCGCTTCTGTTTTAGGTCGCATTACCTTTATCGAAACAAGATCCTTTTTCCAATCTAGGTCACTATCAATCTCAGTTTCTACATATAATTTTTCTACAATTGCTTCATCAATTGAATAAATAGGCTTGGTCATTCCATTTTCCAACTCAATCTTTGTTGATTGAGCTAACGTTTCTGGCACTTTACCATTTAACGGTAGCGA
>NZ_JBAWSX010000042.1:0-1452 GCF_037104725.1 Bacillus bruguierae
CAGTGGTCATGTTTATTTAGCGTGCGCATGGGATGGAAAAAGATTTTGGTTTAAAATTGCAAATGACAATTGGGTTCCGGAAACAGCAATGCGTATCGAAAAAGACGGTAAAAGTAAAGGTGTCATTTGGAATGAATGGAATGGATTAGAGTGTTACCATCATGCTAATTATAATAGTGGCATACGTGATCGTGTAGGTGTTGGTCAGTGGGAAATTGAATTTAGAGATAACAATTGGATTTACATTAAAGATAAAGGTTGGGTAGAATTTGACGAAAAAATCATCCGTTGGATTCGATAAAAAGGAGCGGGCTCTTATGAGCCGGTTCTTCTTTATTTTTACATCAATAATGAACTTAAAAATAGCTTTGTTATAGAAGGTATCTTAATATACAACTTTTATGTTGATAAATACGAAGTGGGTTTCTTCCTGAGGTGTTAACTATAGAGAAAAGGAGAAGTTTTAGCGTATTTCTTTAGCGGTTTTTGTAAATTCATTCAAAGATAAACTTATTAGCAGAAAGGGAAAATTTCTTGCAGTAATTAAAAAAGGAGTATGTAAGAATGAAGAAAATAGCAGATATATCTTATTATAATGGAACTATTAATTGGGCAGAAGCGAGTAAAGAGTTGGAGCTTGCAATTATTCGTGTACAATATGGATCTAATAAAATTGATTCAAAATACAAGGAATATGTACAAGGTTGTAAAGCATATGGAGTTCCATTTGGTCATTATGCTTATGGATGTTATACAAGCGTTCAGGATGCTATTGTAGAAGCAAATGATTTTATGAACCGTGCTGACAAGGATGCAAAGTTTCTTGTATTGGATGTAGAAGATGATACACTTGCTAGTTGCGGGCCAACTAACTTGGCAAAAGCGTCTCAGGCTTTCATTGATACTTGCCGAGCAGCAGGCTGGAAAGTTGGATTATATGTATCACATCACATGTATACAAGTTATGGATTAAATAGTGTAAGTGCAGATTTTCTATGGATTCCTCGTTATGGTGGAAGTAAACCTGCTTATAGCTGTGATATTTGGCAATATACTGATAGAGGTAGCGTTGCAGGCATAACTGGTAATTCTGGTAATGTAGATTTAAACTACTTAGTTGGAAATAAATCTATTGAATGGTTCATAGGAAATGGTTCTAATCCTAAAGAGCCCGATCCTACAGATGTAGATACTCGAAAGAACGTCTCGTTACCGTCTGATTGGCTAACCAATAACTTAGGTTGGCTGCAATGTATGCAACGCCAATCTTGGGTATATAAAGAGCCAAATGAGTTTGCGGAAGTAGTAGGAAAGATTCCTCTTGGCAGTGGTCATGTTTATTTAGCGAACGCATGGGATGGAAAAAGATTTTGGTTTAAAATTGCAAATGACAATTGGGTTCCGGAAACAGCAATGCGTATCGAAAAAGACGGTAAAAGTAAAGGTGTCATT
>NZ_JBAWSX010000043.1:0-1450 GCF_037104725.1 Bacillus bruguierae
ACCATCATGCTAATTATAATAGTGGCATACGTGATCGTGTAGGTGTTGGTCAGTGGGAAATTGAGTTTAGAGATAACAATTGGATTTACATTAAAGATAAAGGTTGGGTAGAATTTGACGAAAAAATCATCCGTTGGATTCGATAATAAAAGAGACGGCTCTTATTGAAGTGACACCTAAAAGTTAGACAGTTTATTACATTAGGCAGCTTCTTGGGCATGGGTCCGGTATTGTAAAGGACTCATGCCTTTTAATTTTACCGTAATTCTTTTGTGATTATAATAATGGATATTATTCTTTAATTTTAGTTTAAAATGCTCCAAACTTTCAAATTTTTTTAAGATAAAGTGGAATATAATAGGATACTAGTTTCTAAATTGATCCTTCTGAAAAACCTCTGCAATCAATAGGTCGTGGAATTGCTACATCTAAATATCCAATTGGCTGGTGTGTTATTCTATATAGCCAAGCACAAGGTGGATATTTTACGGATAACGTAATTAATGATAAAACACAGTATTTTATTTTAAGTGCAGCTTGATATGAACAACTTGTGTTATATATTGGAAACAGTACATGGTTAAAAGAAGAACATTTTGATGTTAGGTAACGACAGAGAGCTTTTCGTTCTGTTCATCTTAAAATTTGAAAAACTATAATATATCCAAAAAATAATAAATATAGACAGTGAACGAAGGTGCTCATGTAAGTACCTTTTTTATATTGTGTAAAAATAGAAAGGAAGATTAATATGGCAAAATTTATTTATCCAACAGATACAACGAGAGTAACAAGCGGTTTTAGAGGTGACAGACCAGATCATCATGGGGTAGACCTTGCTGAAGCGGGTGATCATCCGATTTATGCAGCGGCTAGTGGGAAAGTCAGTCGTTCTTATCCTTCATCCAGTTATGGTGAATGTATTATGATTGTGCATACTATAGATGGAGTTATATGGGAAACTGTATACGCTCATATGCGTAGTGGTTCTCGAACGGTTAAAGAAGGCGATTATGTTACACAAGGACAAACAATTGGAGTTATGGGGAACACGGGGCAGTCTAGTGGCCAACACTTACACTTTGAATTGCATAAAGGGCGCTGGGATATTAATAAGAGTAATGCTGTGAACCCGTTAGACTATTTGGGGAAAGGGGACGGTGGCAACACTGATCCTACGGATGTAGATACACGTCAGAATATCTCGTTACCGTCTGATTGGCTAACTAATAACTTAGGATGGCTGCAATGTATGCAACGCCAATCTTGGGTATATAAAGAGCCAAGTGAGTTTGCGGAAGTAGTAGGAAAGATTCCTCTTGGCAGTGGTCATGTTTATTTAGCGTGCGCATGGGATGGAAAAAGATTTTGGTTTAAAATTGCAAATGACAATTGGGTTCCGGAAACAGCAATGCGTATCGAAAAAGACGGTAAAAGTAAAGGTGTCATT
>NZ_JBAWSX010000044.1:0-1262 GCF_037104725.1 Bacillus bruguierae
AATACTGCAAAAACAATAGAATTTCAAGCTGAAAATACTGCAGTAAAAAATGAGAAATATCCAGACCCTAAAAAGTGGCATAAACAGGATACTACCTGGGCATTGAGTCTTTTTGGAACAGCAATTGGAGCAGGAGTACTCTTTTTACCTATTAATGCAGGTGCAGGTGGTTTATTATCATTACTGTTAATTACCGTACTTGCATATCCTGTAATGTATTACTCACATAGGGCGCTAGCTAAAATGATATACGCCTCCAATTCTGCTGAAGAGGGGATTACAGGTACAATAAGAGAGTATTTCGGAAATAAGGCCAGTATCATTTTTAATATAGTATATTTCGTCTCAATTTATACGATCGTGCTGATGTATTCGGTCGCACTTACAAATACTGCAAGTAGTTTTATCGTAAATCAATTGCACATGCAGGAGCCTCCAAGGGCCATTTTATCGCTTGTATTAGTAATCGGTCTTATAGCTATACTAAATTTTGGTCAAGATATCACTGTAAAGATAATGAGCATGCTAGTATATCCTTTCATAGCTTCTCTACTTTTTATCGCAATATCTTTGATTCCACAGTGGAATACGTCAATGCTTAGTTTTTCAAGTGTTTCTACTGCTTCAACAGGAACAGGATATTTTGGAACGATATTGATGATACTACCAATCATAGTATTCTCGTTCAATCATTCGCCTATGATTTCATCATTTGTTATGAAACAGAGAGCTACCTATGGAATAGAAGCTACTGATGCCAAATGTGCTCAAATACAAAAAGCTTGTTATATCATGACATTCGCTGTTGTTATGTTCTTTGTTTGGAGCAGTACATTGAGTTTAACTCCAAGTGATCTTGCAATGGCAAAAAAGGAGAACTTGTCAATCCTATCATATCTTGCGAATGAGCTTAATTCGCCTATAATCACTATTGCAGCTCCTATCATTGCTTTTGTGGCCATCACAAAGTCGTTCCTTGGTCATTATATAGGAGCATATGAGGTAATGCGTGACATGATTATCAAGTCCAGTAAAAAACGCGGAAAAGATGTAGGAGAAAAAACAGTTAAGACAATGATCCTTACTTTTGTCGTATTAACATGCTGGTATGTTGCGTATGCAAATCCAAGTATTCTTGGAATTATTGATGCCCTTAGTGGTCCGTTAGTTGCTGCTATCTTATGTCTATTACCAATGTATGCGATCCATAAAGTACCAGTACTAGCTAAATACAAAGGGAAAGCGAGCAATGTATTTGTCAT
>NZ_JBAWSX010000045.1:0-1115 GCF_037104725.1 Bacillus bruguierae
TACGTGTTACTCACCCGTCCGCCGCTAACTTCTTAAGAGCAAGCTCTTAATCGGTTCGCTCGACTTGCATGTATTAGGCACGCCGCCAGCGTTCATCCTGAGCCAGGATCAAACTCTCCAATAAAGTGTTTGTCTAGCATCATAAATAAAAATTGACGTTTCACGTTGTTTGTTTCGTTCAGTTTTCAAAGAACTTTTGGTGGAGCCTAGCGGGATCGAACCGCTGACCTCCTGCGTGCAAGGCAGGCGCTCTCCCAGCTGAGCTAAGGCCCCTTATTAAATATCGGGAAGACAGGATTTGAACCTGCGACCCCCTGGTCCCAAACCAGGTGCTCTACCAAGCTGAGCCACTTCCCGAAAAGAACGCGCCCGAGAGGACTCGAACCCCTAACCTTTTGATCCGTAGTCAAACGCTCTATCCAATTGAGCTACGGGCGCATATGGTGCCGAGGGCGGGGGTCGAACCCGCACGGTGGTCACCCACCGCAGGATTTTAAGTCCTGTGCGTCTGCCTGTTCCGCCACCCCGGCATATCATATTGTAAATTGGAGCGGAAGACGGGATTCGAACCCGCGACCCCAACCTTGGCAAGGTTGTATTCTACCACTGAACTACTTCCGCATAATATCAAATTTCTTTCGTTTACAAGTGCGGGTGAAGGGAGTCGAACCCCCACGCCAAAGGCGCCAGATCCTAAGTCTGGTGCGTCTGCCAATTCCGCCACACCCGCGAAATGAAATAAATGGTGAGCCATGAAGGACTCGAACCTTCGACCCTCTGATTAAAAGTCAGATGCTCTACCAACTGAGCTAATGGCTCTTACTAAAGTGGTGCCGGCTAGAGGACTTGAACCCCCAACCTACTGATTACAAGTCAGTTGCTCTACCAATTGAGCTAAGCCGGCATATGGTGGAGGATGACGGGATCGAACCGCCGACCCCCTGCTTGTAAGGCAGGTGCTCTCCCAGCTGAGCTAATCCTCCATTTTGCCTGGCAACGTCCTACTCTCACAGGGACAAAGTCCCAACTACCATCGGCGCTAGAGAGCTTAACTTCCGTGTTCGGTATGGGAACGGGTGTGACCTCTCTGCCATCATTACCAGACTTTTATTATT
>NZ_JBAWSX010000046.1:0-1067 GCF_037104725.1 Bacillus bruguierae
TTTTTTGTTTTATGGATAGTGCAAAATCTTAGATTGATAGTGATGTAGCGGGACCCCATAGTTAAATATAAGTTTCTTCAACTCTATCCAACCATTCGTTTATTAGAGTGTTAAAAATTTGTGGTTGTTCTATTTGTA
The DNA here is from genome assembly GCF_037104725.1 of Bacillus bruguierae. Classification (NCBI taxonomy): domain Bacteria; kingdom Bacillati; phylum Bacillota; class Bacilli; order Caryophanales; family Bacillaceae; genus Bacillus; species Bacillus bruguierae. The sequence goes on from NZ_JBAWSX010000046.1 coordinate 139, forward strand.
AATCGTGACCAGCTGTATCCAACACAGCGAATGTTCCCCTTGAATATTTGTTTATAATGTTGAGTGTATCTTTATATCCAACAGAAGAGTCTTGTCTTCCTAAAAGAAATACACTTGGTTTATCAAAATCAGACTGATCTACTTTGAATGAAAATTCAAAGTTATTCTTAACCTTATTTAAAAATTCTTCATTTGCAACTTTACAACCTGCAAGGATTTCATTTTTGTATCGTAGCCAATTGTACTCATCAAGTACAACATGGTTAGTGCTAAAATCCTCCAGGTCCTCTTTCGATAAACTTCCAATAAATTCATTATCTGTTTTCAAAATTATATGTTTCTCAACTTTTCTATTCTCATTTAGAGGAATAATAACAGGACAGATAAAAGCCGCTCCGAGTATTCTTTCTTTTTGCTTTTCAATAATTCCTCTAGCTAAATAGCCACCATAGGATTCCCCAGCGATTAAGTATTCTTGATTAGGAAGAACAGCTTGAATAAAATCTAAAACAGCATTCAACATTTCATCAGAGCAATTTATTTCGTTATATTTTTTTGTTAATCCCATTCCAGGAAGGTCAATATAAATACGTCGCCATTTATCTCTTTCAGTAAATATAGGTTCCATACAACCACTCATTAATCGATGATCATAAGAATAGCCATGTATCATCACGATTGGTATACCATCCCCTATATCTTCATAATAGATATTAGCTTGACGAACTTTGCAATATGCCATATTCACTCCTGCTTTCTTAATTAATTTTATTTTAACATATAGAGGCAATGACACATTGCCATCAACTTAAGAAATTAAATGTTCCCCAAAACGAAAAAAATGAACTAAATTCTCATGGACACCTATGAAAAGATGAAATTTTCGTTTTGGGGGCACTTCAAAATGTTAGCTTGATGGGCATGGGGTA